>CAYTOG010000006.1:0-37396 GCA_964439765.1 uncultured Methanosarcinales archaeon | reverse complement strand
GGGGCTCTCGCTTGCATTGCTGGAAGTGGTTTTGGCATTCTAGCTTGCTTTGCCAATTGAAATATGTACCATCGGTGGGTTTTCTGAATGTGGACGAAATTGCACTGCAATAAAAGTTGATGATGAAGTTATCATTTTAGATATGGGCCTTGAACTAGAAAAATATATCGCACACACACAACAAGACAGGGATAACGTCATTAAACTTGATGTTGAAGATCTTATTCAAGTTAAAGCAGTACCAAATTTACACCTTATTTCTGATTGGCTAGATAAAGTTAAAGCAATTATTCCTTCACATGGCCATCTAGATCATATTGGAGCAATCCCTTATTTAGCTATGCGGTTTCCAAATATTCCTATTATTTCAACACCTTACACAATAGAAGTTATTAGCACAATTTTGCGTGAAGAACGTTTAGAACTTTCTAATCAACTTATTGTGAAAAGAGCAGGACAAATGTATAAAGTAAGCAAGAACATTTCTGTAGAATTTGTTCATGTAACACATTCAATTCCACACACTGCAATGCTTGTTGTTAATACTCCATACGGCCGAGTTGTCTACGCAAATGATTACAAGTTAGATATGACTCCGACTCTTGGAAAGAAACCTAACTTAAAAAGAATTAAAGAACTGGGAAATGAAGGAGTTGATTTACTTATTTGTGAATCTTTGTACGCAGGTGAACATCGAAAAACTCCATCAGAAGCTGTTGCTAAACAAATGCTTAAAGAACTTCTTAATGAACAATGTTCTTCTGGCCATGGGCTTGTTGTCACAACGTTCGCATCACAAATTGCAAGAATTAAAGCAATAATAGAACTTGGGAGTAAATTAAATCGCCGAATAGTATTTTTTGGTCGCAGTTTACGAAAGTACCTTCTTGCTGCACAGCGAATAGGTCTTCTTCGAATACCAAAATCAATTCCACTTCTTAGTCGGCGCAATGAGCTTGATAGGATGATGCGACAAATTAATCGTGAAGGCCAAGAAAAATATTTGATTGTATGCACTGGTCATCAAGGAGAACAGCGAGCAGTCCTTTCCCGAATTGCACGAGGAGAACTACCTTTAAAATTGAATTCCAAAACAATGTGCATCTTTAGTTGTTCTGTTATTCCTGTAGAATTGAATATCAAAAATAGAAAACGTTTAGAGGGAGATCTTAGAAAAAGTGGTGTTCGTATTTTCCGTGATGTACATGCATCTGGTCATGCTTCCCGCGAGGATCACCGTGAAATGATTCAAATGCTTAAACCTGAACATATCATTCCATCCCATGCTGGTTTTGAATTATCCCATCATCTTCGAGATCTTGCTGTAGAAATGGGCTATGTTGATGGAAAAACAGTACATTTAATGAAAGATGGGGAACGCCTTGGATTAGAGTAGTAATTGGATTTAGAGCAAATTTCTCTTGAAAGTATATTTTACAGAATGGGTTTAATTCCTTGTTTCGAAAAGTTCTTAAACGAATCTCCCACTTAGGCCAATATAATGGATGAATTAAAGATTTCAGCCGCTCTTGAATCTGATGAAGAGAAAAGTCTTAACTCTGAGTTAAGCAGTGCAACTGCAGCAGAAGAGAAAGCAGAATCTGTTAGTAGATTTGCCGCAAAAGATTTTGATGGGAAAACTATTGGAATTTCAGTTGTAGCACTTCTTGGACTTTTGATTTTAGCAGTAGGTGGTTTTGGTGTAGTTGATTGGCTTGGTGATACCATCACAGGCGCAGCTACAGGAATTGATATCGATTCAGAGCTAGAAATATTACACATTGAGAATAGAGCAGGGGCACTAGATGAAACTGAAGGCTATTTGTATAATGATTTTAGTTTTGTGTCTTATGACGATCTTTGGTGGACAGAAATTGTAGTGTATTATACTGACCCACCAACTCTTTTAATAATTCCACTTCATTATTCACCAAATGAATTAGAAGAAGTTGAATTTAGTGGAAGCCTTGACTCCGAATTTAACGACGGTAGTGATGTATACATTGCAATTGATCCAACCGTTACAAATAAGTATTATTCGCTTGCACTATCTGAAATTAGTTTTAACCTGGTTAAAGGAATTGGCCGAAAACCAATTGGATCATGCACAGAAGAAAATACTGCATGTGAAGGCCGCGACATTATTAGTTGTGATAACAATCCAGAAGGATATCCTGTTCTTGAATTAGTGTTTGATGAATCTGTGGAAGTTGCTACAGTGGAATTTGATGGAATGTGTATGCGCATTAGTGGTGCTGAAGAAGAAATTGTCAAAGCAGCTGATAGATTATTGCTTTGGTGGTATCAAGTTATGAGTTAAGTTTATGAAAATTTTTAAAATTTAATTTTTTATATTTGTGAGTTATAATCTTGTGATTCTTTCTCTAAATCCATCAGCAATTCTCTCTCCAATCCCATAAGCCATATTTTCTGAAGCAGAAGATAACAAAGATGTAATCCTTGTTCCCTTAGGTCGACTACCATATACTTTGATTGAATCTTCTGTTAGTAATCCTTGGCGGACTCCCATTAAATCTGCTAATTCGTTTACTGCTTGTAATTTATATCCGATGGCATCAATTAATGAATGACCAATAGCTTCTTCCGCTGAATACATCTCTCCTGTTGCAAGACGTATAACAAGATCTCTATCTATAGATCTGTTGCCAGCAATTTCAGTTACAAATTGTTCATGTATTTTTTTAATTCTACGTTCCAAGACCTCCCTTTCCTCTCCTTCTAATTTAGATAATGGGTGGCCTGAAGCTTTATGTTCTCCGGTATGAATTGGATCATATGCAATTCCTAGTCTTTCAGCAAGTTCTGAAAAATCCACCCTTGGCATAATCACTCCGATACTTCCTACTTGAGCCATTCGAGAAATTATAATTCTGTCAGTAGCAGAGGCTATCCAATATCCTCCAGATGCTGCCATATTTGATACATATGTTACTGTAGGGATATCAAGACCTTTAATATAATCTCCAATTTCTGCTGATGGTGAAACAAGCCCACCAGGGGATGAGACTTCAAAAATTAAGCCTCGTCGCCCTTCAGCTTTCGCTAATTTAACATTATGTTTTACAAAATCAGGAGTAATTCCTTTATTTTGGGAGTTATTACTTTGAATAGTTCCATCTAAGTGAATTAAACCAATTGGCTTAGATCTTCTATTTCTTCTTTTTCTAATTCCTGAAAGTGCGGTGATCCCAAGATGCGTCCCTCCGTAAAAAGCAAGCCAAGTGCCAATATCAAATTCCATGATATAGTTTTTTTAGAACCAGTTAATAAATGTTACTACTTTTTAGTACTGTGAATTGTTTGGATTTTAGAAAGTTATACTCCCCACACAGGGTTCTCTTTACGTTTAATTTCAACTATTTCTTTTACAAGAGCGATCTCTGACTTGGATAAATGTTTTTTAAGACTTTTGAGCTTTGCATAATCTGCTTCAGGAATATCAGAGTATAAGTAATCACCTTCTACTGCTTGCCTCCCAACAGTAAGTCCAGGCATTGCCATTGCCACTTGGTCACCTTGCTTAGCTCTTGAAACATTCTCCTGACCTTTTTTCATACTTTTTACAGAAGTAATGGATTTTCCTTCAACAGTCATAATCTTATCGCCATTTTTAATTTGCCCTATTTCAATATCAACCCCACAAATTGCAGGATTATTTTGACGAAAAATATAACCCTTCATAATTGAAAATTTACATGGCCTCACTAATTTCGCAAGCTCGCGTTTTTCAATTTTTTCTTGTAGTGTTGACACATACATATCATAATCATCAAATATTTGATAGATAATTTCTCTTGAAATAATTGTCAAATCTTTTTCTTTTACTTGCGTGGTTAGTTCAGTTGGAATTTTAACATTGAAACCTAGCAAGACCCCTGTGAACTCATCTTTTTCTTTAAGTGATTCCAATGTTGACAAATCTTTTTTTGTAACATCACCCAAACTTGCAAAAGCAACTGGAATGCCTTTTTCTTCTAGGAGAACTTTCATTGCCTCTAAACTTCCAAGAGTATCTGCCTTAATCAATACGCCAGATTCTTCAGTATCATCCTCTTTTAAGACATCTTCAATTTCAGTTTGAACTTCTTGTTGCAGAATTTCAATTGTTTTTTTGTCAGGTTTGCTTGCTGCACGAATAGGCATTCCTGCCATTGCTCCATCCATATTTGGCCCAGAAATTTTTACTCCAGTTGCAGCTACAACTTCTTTCACATTTTTGAATTTACTTTTTTTATCACGCATTTCTGCAAGTTCTTTTGGTTCTAGAAGCGCCCTTACTTTTGTTACAATGGCCCCATTTAATGAACCAATCACAAGAGTATCATTTGTACGAATCGTTCCGTCGTAAATGATCGTATCTAAAGTGATCCCAAGACCTTTTTCTTCTTTTACTTCCAAGATGCTTCCCTTTGCATGACTTCCTGGATGAATTTCTAATTTTTCACCAAAGAATTTTTGTGCAAGACCAGTTAAGACCATTAATAGTTCTGGAATCCCTTGTCCACTATGTGCAGAAATTGGAACTATTGCAAATTGTTTAGTATAATCTTCTACTCTATCAAAACGTTCAGCATTAACAGAATTTTCTTGAAATTGACCTACAAGTTCATAGAATTTTTTCTCTAATTCTCCTTGTGTTTGGTGGTCAAGTGATTCAATATTTTGCAAGAGAATTTTGTTTTTATCATAATGCCACCCATGAAGTAAATCAATTTTGTTTGCAGCTATAACAAAAGGCACCTTATTTGCTTTAAGAATTTCAATGGATTCAATAGTTTGTGGTTTAAACCCTTCATTAATATCGACTACCAAAATTGCTATGTCTGCAAGCGCGCCACCTCTTTTTCTAAGTGAAGTAAACGCTGCATGACCAGGTGTATCAATTGTTAGAAGACCAGGAACTGTTAACTTGCCTTTCATATGGTTAAGTAATGAGCCACAAACCTTCTCAATAGTTCGCATTGGGATAATAGAAACTCCAATCGCTTGAGTAATTGCTCCGGCTTCCCCTTCCGTAACAGTTGTCTGTCTAATTTTATCTAGCAGGGAAGTTTTTCCATGATCAACATGGCCAACTACAGTCACTAGAATCTTTCGGAGCGTCATACATTTAATTTAAAGGGACTGATTTTTAAAAGTTCCCTGTTTTTTCAAGATATATGGTAATTGAATCCGGAATTGAAATTGATGTACGGTTGCCTAAAAAAGATGTAAGCCGGGCAATGGAGACATTTTATAACCCACAAATGAAGTCCAATCGAGACATTTCTATAGCTCTTCTTCTTGCTTTAGGCAAAAAAGATATGAATGTTTTATTACCACTTTCTGGTTCTGGCATTCGAGGATTGAGATTTTTATCAGAATTACCAAAAGGAATTGTTGGAAACTTGTCTGTGAATGATGTGCGTGATGGGTTTACTTCCGACTTTAAGAAATCAATGAAGAAAAACAAATTATCTTCTTCAAATGTTTCTGTTCATTCTATAGATGCGAATCAATTTTTATTATCACAAATTGGTTTTGATTATATTGATGTAGATCCTTTTGGTTCACCAAATCCATTTTTAGCATCAGCAGTTGCGCGAATTAACAGAGGAGGGATACTTGCTGTAACAGCAACTGATACAGGGGCACTTGCTGGAACGTATGTGAAAGCAGGAATTCGTAAGTATTGGGCACGTAGTTTGAATTGTTATATGAAACATGAGCTTGGCCTTCGTATTCTGATTCGTAAAGTTCAATTACAAGGAGTGCAATTTGGAAAAGCACTTATTCCAATCTTGTCATATCATAAAAATCATTATTATCGTGTATTTTTTGTGTCCTCTAATGGGAAGAAAAAGTGCGATGATGTTTTGAAACAGCACAAATATTTTTTGTATTCAAGGAAAGATGGGGAGTTTAAGATTAGTTCAAAAAATGTGTGGGAAGGCAAAAAATCACAAGAATATGATGTTGCTGGGCCACTTTGGGTTGGAGATTTGCATGATTCTGCTGTTCTTAATAAGATGTTAAAACAAAATTTATTCTCAACTGAGCAGAAGTTTCTTGAAGTTCTTTATGAGGAAGCAAAAAATCCAAATGTTGTCGGGTTTGTCGACAGTCACATACTCTCACAAAAACAAGGAATTGATGCACCAACAATGCAAAAATTACTTGCAATTCCAGAAACTTGGCGTACTCAATTTAGTTTGCATGCAGTTAAGACAACATTAAGTATTTCTGAAATTTTGAAAATGTTGAAGTGTAAATGATTTAACAATGTTATTTTAGCCCACTAACTTTATATATGACTACTCTTGAGTGAAACTATGTGTCCCCAACTACCTTTATTTGCAAACCAACTTTACACCACAGTAAAGGACGTTTCTGCGAAAAAACCGTCAACTGTTTTGGATTCTGGAAAAGGTCGACTTGCAACACTTGCTGAAACAGTTCAGCATCTTTTGAAACAACCCCATGGATCAAAATTACTTGAATCTGCTTTTTTCACTTCAACCATTGCAATTGGGGGGAGATTAGAAGGTGGGAAACGTTTTATTGCATATGTGGATAGCACAGTAGATAATTTACCTTTAGGAGTAGATGGTGATGAAGAAAAATCCTTGCGTGGTTATGTGTTGGATGCATTAAGATCAAAATATTCAGGAAATAGTTCTGTTTGTCCATTTTCTTCCAGAGATTTACAACTCGCACAAAAAATATCCATTGGAGTGTATAATCAACTTCATGGCTCTGGGATGGGAGGTAGGATTTTGGAAGGAGAAGGGTTAGAAAATTCTAGATGTGGTTCACAAGTACCACTAAAAGATTTTTCTAATAATCCTCTTGTTCGCTTGGCTTTAGGCGGAGTTGCAGATCAGTATGTTGAGAGGCTTTTACAAGAGGATTTAGTTTCACAAGATACAAAATTGTCTGTTGGGCGAGAAGGGATTGCAACAAGTGAACATTTTTTTTATTTTGTAGGGTTGCAACCGATTCAATGGGAATCAAGACGTGATCCTCATGGGCTGCGACATATGTTCCCAATACGACGCATTCCTTCAACATATTTTTCAACAAAAGCATGTTTTATTGAATAGTAATTTCTTTTTATGTTCTACATTTTATTAAAGAAATAGTTTGTTGTTGTGAAGAAGAAATAATGAATTAAAAAATAATTATGAAGAAAAAAAATAAAGAATTTTTAATTATCCAAGAGCTAAATCCATCTTAGCGACTTCAGCATTAGCACACCCTTCGATTTTTGCCATTTTATCTGAAATTGCTTCGAAATCAGAACCTTCTACTTCATACATCCCAAGAACTAAAACTGCTTTGAGACCAAAAGCGATTGGTTGTTCTTCAACTCGCATTTCTCCAATAGAGCCGCCATCTCTTGCTATTTTTTCTGCTTGCTCTTTGATTGGACCAAGATCAGTTTCAACTGAATCTGGCATCAATTTGAATGTAACTACTGCTTTTCCCATTTTTATAAACCTCATTGATTTGTTTTAAGAATTGTTAGTTTGGCCCTTCGAAACCACATGATGGGCAATGATATTTAATTGCATTTTTTCTTGCAAAACTACCACGAACAATCTCATGATCAGCACAACCAGGACAAGGAAAACTAACTGCTCCAGGGTCGTTGATTATCTGCTTTTTTGTTGATATACATACTGTTGATTTCATAGATTGGTTTTAAGGGGGCTTATTTATA
The DNA here is from genome assembly GCA_964439765.1 of uncultured Methanosarcinales archaeon. Classification (GTDB taxonomy): domain Archaea; phylum Nanobdellota; class Nanobdellia; order Woesearchaeales; family GW2011-AR9. Next base: position 29,673 of record CAYTOG010000006.1, on the reverse strand, counting down.
AAGGTTACTAAGATGGAAGAGCCATGGCTACAATTTTCTTGATTCATGGAAGTTTTGGAAATCCTACAGAAAATTGGTTTCCTTGGCTTCAAAAATCACTTGAAAATGAAGGCCATAGAGTTATTGTTCCCACATTTCCAACACAAAAAAATCAATCACTTAATTCATGGCGCCAAATTTTTTCTGTTTATGAAGATGAAATTACTTCAGATACTATTTTTGTTGGCCATAGTTTAGGTCCTGCATTTATCTTAGACATTTTAGAGAGAAGATCTATCCCAATTAAAGCTTGTTTTTTTGTCTCAGGATTTCTTGGTCTTTTAGGAAATGAAACATTTGATTCTGTGAACAATACATTTACAACAAAACAATTTGATTTTGATAAGATACGTGCGAATTGTCACCAATTCATTCTTTTTCATGGAAACAATGACCCTTATGTTCCTATAGAAAAAGCTCATGAGCTCGAAAATAAACTTGGAGCAAAGTTACATGTTGTACTTGGTGCAGGCCATTTTAATGAAGAATCAAAGTACTTACAATTTCCAAAGTTACTAGAATCTATTAAATTAGTTCTTAACATTTAAAAAAGGTCTTTATTCTTTGTTATTTCATGACAAAACACGTAATGGTTGCTGGAAAATTTGACGTAGTTCACCCTGGTCACTTAAAATTTTTCGAAGAAGCGAAACAACAAGGAGATTATTTAATAGTTGTTCTTGCAAGAGATAGCACCATCATTCGTAATTTTGGTTTAGCACCCATTTATTCTGAGACTTTGCGTAAAGAATTTTTAGAAGCTTTAAGCGTTGTTGATGAAGTGATTTTTGGCGGAGAAAATAATGAGATGGATATCTTATTGAAATTAAAACCAGATGTTCTTTGTTTAGGGTATGATCAAGTAATTGATGAATCTCGTGTTCAAACTTTTTTGAGTGAACATAATCTTTTAACAAAAGTTTTACGTCTTTCATCTTTCAAAGAAGAATTATTCAAAAGCAGCAAGATTAAATCCACCATCAAACGTAGTAAATCTGAAGTTCTCAAAGAGTTTGAACATACTGGAGTACAAAATAAAGATGTTCTTGATAGCGTCCCAGTGGTTGTCGGGAAATATGATGAAATTGAAGATTGGAGCATGGATGAGAAAGGATACTTTTTGATTCGTGTAAACAAAGAGAAAAAAATTATTGAACTTGCACACTGCAAAAAATTAGGCATAGTTGATAGTATTTTTGAAGGAAAAAAACCTCAAGACATATACTATGAATTACATAAAGCCGGACTCATTTCACGAATAGATCATGCAGCTTATGTTGGCAAAGAATTATACAAAGCATACCTCTCTTTGCATAAAGGAATTGAATATGTGCAAGATAGTGATTTAGAATTTTAGTGCAACTATTTTTTCAAGTTTCAGTTTTTATTATTAAGAATTTCTTGTACTTTGAATAGTAGGGCAATAGTTTCAACATTGTTAATTTTACCATTCATGCACCAATCAATTGCAGTTTCTAGGGAGATACAAATAAGCTGTATTTCTTCTGTAGCATCAAGTTCATGTCCAACAAAAGAAAGGCCTTTTGCAATAAAACAATGGTTTTTGTGTTCTTCACAAGAAGGATTTATTATTACTGTACCAAAATTAATTAGTTCTTCCGCAACAATTCCTGACTCTTCTTTAAGTTCGCGCTTTGCAGCTTGAAGTGCTGATTCGCCAGGATTAATGCCACCACCTATAACTTCAATGTTCTTTGTTTGAATAGGATACCGAAATTCGTTAATTAAGTAGACATTTCCATCTTCATCAACCGGGACAACACAAACCCCTGGCATGACTGTGATGTAACTCCACTCACCATCTTTCCCATCTGGACGAATAACTTTGTCGAAATAAGTATCAAAAATCATCCCCGAATGCACCTTTTTAGTGCTTTTCCGAACCCACTTCCCTATTTTTTCTTCCATAGGGTAAGCATTTTGAAGAATCCTTTATCAGTTTTTTGTAACAGTGATTTTATTCTCATCGAGTTTAAATTTACAGTCTAAGAAATGTTCAATAATATGGATGTTTGTTTTAGTATGTTCAGTGATCTTGCTTGCAGTGATGCTTGAACCTGGAAGAATTGCCATAAAAATAAGTAATTGGTCTGCTAGAAAGAAGTCTGTTGCGGCCTTGGTATCCATTATTAATTTTAGATTTTTTGCAGCTTTTTGCCCAATCTCTTCAGAACTAATACCTTTTTCAATTAACACACTTGTTGCAAGTCGAACACAATCTGTTGGATTGATTTCACCATTTTTACTGTGCACAGACCAGAGCAACAGTTCTCCTCCAGTTGATAATGCAGGGAAATAACCATTATCGATACTTATTGGAATTCCCATATTTCTAAGAGAAGCAGATGCAGCAGATTCCACTCTCCTGGCAACATCTAATTCCGTAAGATCTTTTGAAGTATTAATAAATCCTTTAAAATATTCACATTCACCTTGTGTTGTATGTTGTATTGTTTTTGTAGTTTTTGATATTTCATCTAGCAACATCATATGATTATCATGTTCTTTTTGTTTATTCTTTGGAGTAATCTCAAGAGTAATTTCTCCACCACCCTTTGGATAGTAACCTCTCTTGGTAATACTTAAGTTTAGTTTTTTTGCAAAGCGTTGAAGGTTAGGCAACAAAATTTGTTGCATATAATCTACAGAAGCTTGCCATTTACCACATGTGCCCCCTTTAACATTGAGAGTTACTTTTCCTGGAGCAAAAAGACAAGGTAAAAGAATCGCTTGCAAAAATAAAGTAATGCTGCCTGCAGTTTTAATATCAAAAGAATAGTGTCCAGATTTAATCTCTCCTGGATGAAACCAAAACTCGGTTGTACCCATTTCTACTATACTTGTTTTTGTTCCTGGTGCAATAGTTTTTAATGCTTCAATAGCCCTTAGATGTTGCGCTTTTAAACCAGGTTGTTTTCTTCCTTCTCTCACATTTGTTACGCGGAAAGGTTTTCCTGTAAACATAGAAAGAGCAAGTGCAGTTCGAACAAGCGCCCCTCCCCCTTCACCAAAAGATCCATCAAGTGCTATCATTTGTGTCATTTTGTTAACTATTTCCTATTTCCTATTATTAATCTTTTTTAGTTTTTGATGCAATAATTAAGCCATCTCCAACACCCAATTCCTTAAATGAAAGACCACTTGATTTAATGGTCGACCAAAAATCAAGAACCTTTTTCTTGTGTGAGATGGTGTTATCAATAAATATTACCCCTTTTTTATTAAGTAAAGAGATACTTCTTTTGAGAAAAGAGGAATAATCCGGTTTGTGTCCATCAATAAAAATACAATCAAATTTTTTCTTTTTTTCTTTTAACTCTTCAAGAACGTTAAGTGCATCACCTTCAATTAAAGTTATCTTTTTTGTTAAATTGCAGTTTTTTCTAGCTTCTTTAAGAAACACCTTGTCTTTTTCAATAGTTGTTACATGTTCTACTATTATGGCGAAGTTAAGAGCAGAATACCCTATGTGGGTTCCAATCTCAAGAACAGTTTTTACTCCTTTTTTTTGACAGTATTCTTTCATAAATTCCATTGATTTTTTAGAAACAAACCAGTCACTGCGTGCCCCATCAAGTTCATGAATTTTTGTTAATATTTCTTTTTTAGTCATATCTAGTAGAATGGAATAAAGATACTTTTAAAGCTCTTCGGCACAGAAACGTTTTTATAAAAACTAAAGACCAAAAGAGTACCAAAGTGGGGGCGTAGTATAACCTGGCTAGAATGTCGGGCTCCAGAAGCGAGGAGCGATGAGTCACTTGTGGCGATGAATTAGTTCACCAGAAGATACCTGAAGATCTGGGTTCGAATCCCAGCGTCCCCACCATTTTCTTTTATGGATTTTAACAAGCAAATATCCAAACAAATATAAACTTCTTTTATTCAGTTATTTGAAAAGAAAGTTTTGAATGTATGGGGAATGAATTGTGAGATCTTGGTTTAAACAAAATTCAGCTATGCTAAAAGCAATAGCAACCCTCACCGGAACAGTAATTGGTGCAGGAATTTTAGGAATACCTTATGTAGTGTCTAAAACTGGATTTGTCTATGGCTCACTTGTTATTCTATTGATAGGTATTGTGTTTTTATTTTTGAATTTGTTTCTTGCAGAAATCACTCTTCGCACAAAAGGAGACCACCAGTTAAGTGGTTATATGGAAAAATATCTTGGTGTGTGGGGAAAACGTGCCATGACATTTTCAATGATGGTTGGAATTTATGGTGCACTCACTGCGTACTTAATTGGAGAAGGAGAATCTATTCGTGCATTACTCCTGCAAATTCCTGGCCTAAGTTCTATTTTACCTGCAATCTTTTTCGAACCAATAACTCTCAGTATCCTCTTCTTTGCTTTATGTACATTTATTATCATTTTAGGAGTTCATGAAATGGGGAAAGCAGAACTTTTTGTTGTTACATTTATGATCTTAGTTTTAATTTTGATCAGTGTATTCTCATTATCAAAGTTGAACATTTCTTATTTAACGTACCATAATGCTTCTGAGATTTTGTTCCCTCTTGGGATTATTATTTTTGCTTTTATTGGTTCAGCAGGAATTCCTGAAATGCGAGAGATTTTGGGAAGAGAAAAGAAGAAATTTAAAACAGCAGTTGTCATAGGTACGCTTATTCCCGTTATTTTGTATGTATTTTTTTGTTTTGCAGTTATAGGAACAGTTGGAATAGAAAATTTTGAAGCTCTTGCAGCAAATGAGAGAATTGCAACAATTGCTCTTGGTTATTTCATTAGTCCCATACTTGGTGTGTTTGCAAATATTCTTGCAATACTTGCAATGTTTACTTCTTTCATAACTTTAGGTGTAGCTTTAACAGAGATGTATGATTATGATTACAAATTACCTCGAAATTTAAGTATTTTTTTAACAGTATCATTACCATTTCTCGCACTCATTTTTAATTTGACAACATTTATGGCCGCACTTGCAATAACAGGAATTTTTGCAGGAGGGATTGATGGAATATTAATTGTTCTTTCTTATTGGAAAGCAAAAATAATTGGAAAGCGTAAACCAGAATTTTCTTTAGGAAAACATAAGATTGTCGGGTATGGAATCATTGCACTTTTTGTTTTTGGAATGGTACAACAATTGTATTTCATGTTTGTGTGATTTATGTACATGTTTAATCACTTTGAAATTACTTTTTCTTCTTTTTTAAGTGATTGTTTATTTGTTTAGTTGTAAATTGATAGAAAACATGGCTAGTTTTTGTCGCCTTATTTTTTTTGTAGAAATTGATAGCAGGAGCATTCCAGTTCATAGTCCACCATTCCATTCTCCCACATCCTCTTTTTTTCGCAAGCGCAACACAATAGTCAAACATTTTTTGCCCAATTTTTTGTTTTCGGAATTCTTTTAATACAAATATGTCCTCAAGAAATAATGATGGTAATGCAAGAAAACTAGAATATGTTGGGTAAATAATCATAAAGCCCACATACTCTAAATTCTGTTTAGCTAAGAATGCCTCATATCTGGGATTTTTTGAAAAAGCATCTCTCTTCAAACGCTTTCTTGCTACTAGGTTTGGCGCTTCTACCTTTTCAAACTCAGCCATTTTAATAATCAAATCTAAAAATTCTTCAAAATTTTTTTCCCCTACTTTTTTAATAGATAATTTAGATAATTTCTTTTTCATATTCTGTTGAATATTAAGAAAGCAGATAAATGTTTGGAAATTTAATTTTCTCTTTTAGTTTTTATCTCTCTTTTTTCATTTTTTCGCCAGAACAAGTTTTATAAAGCTCCCGACCATTTCAATCAGTAGATTTACAGTGATGGTTGGGTGGAAAAAGCAAGTACCTTTTAGGTCGTTTGCTTCTGGATCTAGTTCTACATATTGTTTTACTAGATTCAGTGCCATTTTTTTAATGTTACTAGTTCTTTTTGTACTATTTTCACTAAGTGTTTTTGCAGATACTGAAGGATGTTATTTGTATACTGGAGGAAGTGAGGATTATCTCTGTCAAGAAAACGTTCTTGAGAGTGATGCTGAAGCTGATTGCTTAGAATATGAAGATTGTGATTTTGATTCAATGTTTATTCCGGGTGAATCTTGTTCTAATTATCCAGAAATTTGTGAAGAAGTTACATGTTCTTATGATTGTGATACGCATACAATTGGAAAGTGTGAAGATCTTGGCGGACAAGAGGTAGCTGATGATGAGTATGATCTTTGGTGCACAGAAGGGTGCTGTTCTATTGGAAGTTTCTGTGAATATGTCGATTTACGTTATGATTGTGTTGATCGGGCCCTACAACAAGGGTACAGCGAAGATGACATCACAATGATTATCGATGATATTGATCCAAGCTCTTGTCAAACAGATATTTGTGGAATCGACCTTGAAGTTGGAAGGGTTGAAGGATATATTTTTGACGAAGAAGGCGATGCTATCAGTTCTGCAACAGTAGAACTTAGTAGCACAGAGAGTGATGAAAGTGCTAGTGATGGTTTTTATTCATTTTCTGATGTGACTCCAGGAAGTTATGTGATTCAAGTAAGTGCTTCAGGATATTCTAGTTCTAGCACTACAATTTCAGTTGATTCTGGAGAAACTGTTGAAGCTAATATCACTCTTGGTGAAGCGGGAGACAGTTATTCTATTGATGGGGCAGTGAGTGATGATAATGGTGACATTGTTTCTGATGTTAGTATTTGTTTCGAAAGTTCTTCTTATGGGAAAAGTTGCACAACAAGTTCTAGTGATGGAAGTTATAGTATTTCGGATCTTGCAGCAGATGATTATGAAATCACCCTTACAAAATATGGTTATTTAACAACAACTGATTCTCTTACCGTAAGCTCTGACTCAAGTTATGATCTCACTATTAATTCCATTGATTTTCAAGGAGTAATTGGAATAACTTACTTGGATGAAAATGGGGATGGCGAAATCACAGGAAGCGAATGGGTTGTCTACGGCGCATCAATTTATGTCGATGATGTATACAAAGGAAATTCTTTGTACCCAGATGGGGATTATGAATTGTATTTAGAAGAAGGAGATTATGTTGTATACTCTACATATCAAGATTATGTCAGCGAAGAGTATGATGTTTCTGTTACTAGCGGAGAAACTGTTGAATTATATTTAGTATTATCACAAGAAATTGGTGAATGTAGTTATGGTGAGGAAAACGATCAAAAAGCTGTTGAAGAACTTTCTGGAAGTGCAGCCCAAGGAAAAGCAGAAGTAACACTCTCTTGGGATAAACCTTGCTCTGAAGTAAGTGGTTACATAATAGAGAGAGATGGGGAAGTGTGGAAAGAATTTTCTCCACTAGCAATCTCAGCTGAAGACACTGATGTTGAATGGGGAGAAAGTTATACTTACTCCATTTGGGCAGTTTACACAGATGGTCCTCTAGATGCCGATACTGGTGAACCACAAGTTCGACTTAGTGAAAGTTCTGCTGACGTTACTCTTGAACTTGGAAGTTCTGATTGTGAAGGAAGAGAGTCAGGAAGTACTTTTTGTTTATTTAATGATGATGATACTAGCAGTGATGAAAGAAAGTATGTGTATTCTTGCGATGATGATAATGCAATAGTTGCAAGCACCAATTGTGGTAGTCTTGACGATGATGATAGTAGTTATTTTTGTAGTTCAGCATCTGAAACTTATGCACTTTGTAAAGACGCTGGAAGTTGCTCGATATTAGGGCAAAGTGCTGACCCATTTGGTTTATATTATGATTCTGAAACTTGCTATGGTGATTATGACACCGAAGACGGTTATTCTGCTTTTTGTTATTATGATTATACTCCGAGCAGTATAGTTGATGCTTGTTATTCATGTGAACAAGTAACAAGTTGTTTTGATTATGTCAGCGAAGAGAGTTGTTCTATTAACAATTGCTTAGGTATTGGTTGTTCATGGATTGATTCTAGTAACAGCAGTTTAGATTATGGTGTATCTGGTAGTGAAGAATTTTTAGATTATGGATATCTTTTCCCAACAACTCCTCAAACTGGCCACGGATATTGTGCTCCAGACGAATATGGGGATGATGAAGAAAGTGGTTTTGATGATTATTGTAATTTATGTGGCCCAGAAGCAGACTTATTTGAGAATAATTACTGTACGGCAGATGTTTGTAGTAATCTTGGTAGGTGTTTTGCAGATTCTGAACTTATAGAATGTAACGGCTGTGGCGATACTGCAAGTAGCGACGCTAATTGCTATGAGTATAACTCAGAGTTGGAATGTACTGGAGATAGAGGTATTTCAATTAACTCTGGAGCTGTTACTGGTTCTGAAGACAGTTGCAGTTGGAATGTCTGTGCATGGCAAGATTCTTCGGCATCATCAGATGATGAGTCTTCGGAGGGAGAAGGGGTTAATGGATATTGTTATAAAGATGGGAATGCAGATGAAATAAGTGATTGTTCTGAGTTTAGTAGTGGAGAATATGATGCATGTGTTAAAGATGTTTATCCTCCTGAAACAAGCATAGTTACGGAAAGTTTTGAAGTTGTTTCAACAGCATATCCTAACGTGACCTTTGAAGGGATTGATGACTCCAATCCACTTGGTCAATTGGGTTATTGCTTAATGAGCAGTGACTCTAGTGATTGCGATAATTTTGAATACGTTGATTATGATGGATTAGAATCTACTGAAGAAATGATTGTTGATTTAATTGATAGTAGCTTTTTATCCTCAAGCGAAATTGATGGAGAAAGTTATGTTCTCAGATATTTTTCTGTAGATAAATATTATAATCAAGAATCTGTTATCGAGACTATTGTGTTTGTGGATAATCACTTACCAGAATATTCTGTTGAATGGGAATCTACTACTGAAGGAGATATCAGTGAACTCTTTGTTTACTTAAGTGATATGAACGAGCAAATGGATTGCGAGTTTGGGCTTGAAGAAACCTACCCTTCAGGAGATGAGTTCGAGTCTAGCGCTACACGTGATGAAGATAAAGAAACAACATTTTCAGACTTAGATGGTATTATCTATAATTTAACAGTTTCTTGTACAGATGATTATGGAAATCTTGGAGAATATGATGAAGAAATTGTGTTTGATCTAGAACAAGACATTACAATAGTTTACCCAGAGTATGATGGGGTTGTAGCTGAAACAAGCATTTCATTTTCAATTGAAACTGCAGTATCTGCAAGTTGCGAACTTTATGATGTTGATAGTGGTGAAAAATTAGCAGATTTTGTCAGCAGTGATGATGAAAACAAAGTACACGAAACTGAAGAAGTTTCAGGATTCTATGAAGGGGATTATTCAGGTACAACAAAAGTAGTTTGTGTAGAATCCCTTGATGGAGATATACTTGAAGATTATTTTTATTTCAGTGTAGATTTCACGGCCCCAGGAACTCAAATTATTTTAACTGAAGGCGAGAGAGTCGAAGAGCCAAGTGGATATAATTGGGAAGAGTTTTTCGTTGAAACAGTTCAAGTTGATTTTGAATGCGATGATGATGATGGATTTACTTGCTCTAACACATATTATTGTTTGGGGGAAGGTTGTGAGTACTCTGAAGCTGAAGGATACCTTGAGTATACAGCAAGTGCAGAATTAACAGAGAGCACTGAGATTTGTTATTACTCTGTTGATGAAGCGGGATCTGTTGGTTATCCTGATTGTGGAGAAATTTTAATTGAAGGTTTTGGAATCATCCTTGTTAGTCCAACACAATATTACTATGAAGAAGAAGTTTGGGGAGTAAGTAATACTCCAACATTTGATTGGGAATTAATGACAAAAATTGATACTACTTCATGCACGTTTGATTTTAACAGTGGTTTTGATGTCGATTCACAACCAGAATATAAACAAATTCCTGAACACACCGAAGTTGAAAATCATTATTTATACTCTGATTTCCCAGGGGACGTTTTAGAAGAATTTGATGAAGACGGGAACAGTAAAACGTTGTATGTTGCATGTGTTGATTATTTAGGAGAAGTTGGACCAGACCAATTAATGCATCTAGAATATGATCCAACAGCACCAGAAATCGAATCTAGTTATACAGATCCCGATTCTCTTAGCGAAGGAGTTGAAACATATTTGTATACTTCAACAGATGATAAAACTCTTTGTAAATTTAGTGACGACAGTGACGGCGAAGGTTCAGTTGAGTTTGACACCATGGAATATGCATTCCCTGGTTTTGATGCTGATGATTACGAACAAGAATTATTTATTGATCACGAAACAAGTTTTAGTTTCAGTTTTTCTGGAGCATCTAAAGATTATTTGCTTAATGTCCAATGTATGAATGGAGCAGGTGATGTTTCAGAATCTACTGAAGTAGAGTTTACAGTTGATTATTCTGCAACAGGATACATAGTCTCTGTTAGTCCAGAAGGATATGTTAGTGAAACAGACATTACTCTTGAAGTTGAAACAAGTAAGAATGGGGAATGTAGCTTTGATGAAGTTGTCATAGAAAGTACTGGGAGCACATCGCATTCACAATCTCTTGGCACTCTTGAAGAAGGAGAATATCAATATTTGATAGTTTGTAGTATTGAAGGAAGTGATAGAGAAACAGAAGCAACATTTACGGTAGATTATACTGCTCCAACAGTCACTGAAGTAGACGATGGTTCTTACTCTTGTAGCCTTGATACTGCATCACTTCTTGTGTATACTGATGATGAAAGTATTAGTAGTTATTACTATGAACTTTATGAGGGTGAGGCTGTTGAAGTTGAAGATAGTACCACTTCAGATGAGAATAGTACAGATTCAGACAATTCTGATGATTCAAGCGTTTCTACTAGTGGTGGAACATTAATTACAAGTGGAACATTACCAGCTGAAGATGGAACAAGCATAACTGATCTTAGTTTATCAGAGAACACATCATATTATTTTGAAGTTTCAGCAACTGATGAAGCTGGCAATGCTGGATCATCTACAACAAGTGATGGGTTTATCGCAGTAGAAGCTGAGTCTGAGCTTTGCAGTACAGATGAAACTGAACCAACTATCACAGTTAGCACAGAAAGTAGCTGTACAGACATTGACGCTGAAATAACATGTGAAGACGACCTTGGTTGTTCAAGTATTTTGTATGGTGCAGATGCAAGTTCATCCGAATGCGAGTATAATGAAACTTATTATGGGTCTGCAATTTCATTTGATAGCTCAGGTTGGCTTTGTTATTATGCTGAAGACGTCACTGGAAATAATGTAACTGGTTCAACAAAAATCACTTTCTCAGATGATGATGGCGATGGAATTGAAGATAGTTGTGACATCTGCAGTAGTACTTCTTCTGGCTCAGCAGTTGACGATGAAGGATGTGGATATGGCGAAGAGCCAGATAGTGATGAAGCATCTGAAGATGACGATGGTGATGGTTTACCAAACAGTTGGGAACAACTTTATGACTCTACAGGTTGTTCATTTGATTATCAAAATAGTGATAGTGATGATGATGGCACTTTAGATACTAACGAAGATTATGATGATGATGGGTACACAAGTTATGAAGAGTATAAGTCAGGTTATGATCCTTGTGTGAGTGATGGGCCTGAAGCTGAAGATGCGGAAACTGATGCTGATGATACTGATGCTGATGATGGTGAAGCTGACACCACAACTGAAACTGAAGGAGTTTCCATTGTTGGTTTATTATTTTTAGTTCTTGGTTTGCTGTTAGTTATTGGTGGTGCTGGAGGATTATACTTTGCATATACAAAAGACCCTAATGGAAAAGCGGCCTTCGCACAATTTTTTGGAAGAGGCCAAGTGGCAGTTTCTCGTGGACCACCAGTGGGAGTTCAAGATAGAGGTTTTAGTGGGCCAAGTATTGGTAGTCAAAGATCTTTTGGAGGAGCTCCAAGCGGCGGTGTTTCTCAAACTCCTGCAAGAAGTTCATTCTTTTCAGGATTACGAAGAAGTGTTGAAGGTCTTGGGAAAGTAAAATTACGCAAATCAAAAAGAAAAGAGAGAAAAGGGGTTTTCGGAACATTCAACAAAAGCACTCCAAACTTCCCTCACATTGATGATGTTATTCAATCACGCAAAAGTCCAATGGAAAAATTAGGAACTCTTACGTCACGGTATTCTGAACACCATGATGTTATCCAGAAAGGATTACAAAAACATGAAAAAAGTTTGTTCGATCAGTTAGATACAATCACAACAAAAGCTGCTAATAAACCATTACATAAAGTAGCAAATGAAGAAGATGCAAAAGATATTTTCAAAAAGTTGAAGAAATTAAGCAATCAACGTGGCTCTTAGACCACACAATGGTTCACATTTTAATATTATTTTGGAGATGGAATTATGAGAAGATCAATTAGGATTGGGAAAAAGGCGATGGGTATCGGCCAAGTGTTTGTCTTTATTGTTGCTGGACTTACTTTCGCATTTGTTATGATTTTTGGTTACAATGCCATAGCTGATTTTTTAGAGCAAGGAGAAACAGTTGAATTTTTACAATTCAAGAATGAACTTGAAAGTAGCATAAAACAAATCGCATCAGAATATGGCGCTGTTAGACAAACAACATTTTATCTTCCAGCAAGCTATGAAGAAATCTGTTTTTTAGACTTAGATCAACCTTATGATGAGGATAGCGGACTTTGTGAAAAAAACATTATTGCATGTGACGTATGGGAAACAGCATCTGAAGAAGGAGGATACTCAGCTGCAGATGAAAATGTCTTTTTAGAACCCGCTGCACCAGTTTCTATAAAAGTTTATACTATAGAGATGGATGAAGCGTATCTTTGCGTTCCAGTTCAAGGGGGACAAATAACATTACGCTTAGAAGGCCTTGGATCACGTACATATATCTCTGAGTCTTAAAAAAGATTCTTCCGTGAATAATGTTAATTTTGATTAGAACTAATTAATGGTGAAGAAAAATAGCAAAGATGACCACAAAAAAAGGACAGATGACACTCACTTTTAATTGGGTTTTCGTTTTGATTGCTGGAGGAATGATCCTTCTTTTTTTTGTTGGAATAATTGTAAAACAAAAATCTGTTTCTGAGCAGAAATTAAATTTTGATGTTGTTACAGTTATGGATTCAATATTAACAGGATCAACTGTTTCTGAACAAACAATTAATTTTGTTGATATAAGTGGTCTTGCTGGATTTGAATTATTTTTTGATTGTGAATTAGATGATGGCGGTGGCTTTGATGATTTGTTTTCTCAGTATGGGATAACAGATAGTAGTGCAAGTAGTGAACTTCCAATGCAAGTTCTGTTTGCTCCAGACACCATAGAGGGATCAGAAATGATCACTTGGAGTTTGCCTTACAAAATGCCATTTAAAGTAATGGATTTATTGATGGTCACATCTACCTCCATAAAATATTATGTGATCGGTGGAGAAGGAAGCGAATTTCGTATGAATTTAGAAAATGCGACAGCAGGTTTTACTATAGATTTTATTTCAGATGTTTCTGAAATTTCATCTATTGGTAACTTGCATCATGTCCGAATAATTGATTTAGATGGAAATACACTTGTCGACTCAGGTGGAATCCCGACTGAATTAAGAGAAGCTGAAGACAGCAAAGTATCTGGAATTCTTGTTGGATCAACCCTTGGACAAGTAGATTATTTTGATAAAGATGGTGGAGAATGGCAACGAATTACTTCATCTGGATCAATTCCAATTATTAGTACAGGTCTTCAAGAAAAAGAAGCAGCACTTTATGGAGCATTATTTGCAGCAGATGATGAAATGTATACTTGCAACATGATGAAAGCATTCAAACGATATTCTATTTTAGTTGAATTATATCAAGAAAAAGCGGAAGAATTGAAATCATATTACAGCTCTGGTGGTCCTGGTGAAGCGAATACGGATTGCCAAATTACTCTCTGGACAAATACGGGGAACAACATGGAAGATACTCTTAGCAGCATGGCAGGAGAACTTAGTACATGTATTGAAAGAGGATATGATGATTGCACAGGGCTTCCAACGCTTGCTCAAGAGTTGTACACTCTTAACGAGGAATTAAGTGCAGACGCATGCTTAACACTTTATTGAAATAATCAACTTTAATTAATTGTGGAATATAAAAATGAACAATAAAAAATCAAAATCAATGAAACAAAGAATGAATCGCAAAGCACAAATGCAAATGATGGAGACTATTGGGGTTTTGTTCATCTTTTTTGTTTTGGTGCTTTTTGGTGCCATCTTTTATTTTAAATATCAAGAAATCAGTTTTCAAAATGAACAAGAAGAGTTACTTGCACAAACAGCAATGGATACAACACTTGTTACTCTTTTTTTACCTGAAGTGCAATGTAGTAGAGGGGATTCTGAAGCAGAAGATAATTGTGTAGATCTTGCAAAAGTGAGGGCCTTAAATTCGGTTATGACTAATAACCCCAGTTATCTCACAGATTATTATTTTAATTTGTTTGCATACGCTAATATTAGTGTTACTATGGTTTACCCTATTTCTTATTCTTGGACAATTTATGAATTCGAGAAAACTGGAGTAGACGAAAATGGGACAGAATATCCTTCATGGGAGAGAAAAGAGCCTACTTATTTTGTAGTTACTTTGCGCGATGAACTTAATGGCTTTGGCGATAGTGAATCAGAACTTTCAGATCATGATATAACATATGGTTTAGGCTATCTTACTGTTGAGGTGTACAGTTAAATGGTAATGACAACTCATGTGGGTTTTTTTAGCCGCTCTCGCCGAGGACAAGCTGAAATGATTGGTCTTGTTGTTATTGTAATAATGATCACACTTGGAATGCTTTTTCTTGCGAAATTTGCTCTGCAAGACGAGCCTGAAAAAAAAGTGTTCACACGTAAAGGTCTTGCTTACAGTACTATGAGTGCAGTTATGAAAACAGAATTGGAATGTTACCAGGATCCAACTTCAAATGATCCAACGGAAGCTGAATTTCAAGCCGATTTATTAGAAGATTGTGCAGAGTATAGGAAAGTTAGCTCAAGTGATTATATCTGTGGAGAATATAGTAATAGTTGTGATTTTTTAGAAGCAGAACTCACTGAATTGTTGAATGCAACACTTGGTCAATGGTCAAAAAATTATGCATTTTCATCAGTAGTTTTAGAAGGAACAACAGAATTGGAATTAATTGATGTTGATAATGGTGGGTGTGCTAGTAGTTCTGATAGGGATAGCTCAGGATTATTTCCAATCTATGTGAAGAATGTTGGGCTTATTGAAAGTGTTTTGTATATTTGTGATTAAAATGTATTTTTTTTGGAAGATGGCATATTATTTTTATCCTTATGCTAGAGATTTTTCTCTTTTCACCCAGATTGTTAGACATAATGGCAGACAAAAGTTTTTTATCGGTTTTTTAAATCAAAATAACAGCAACAAAGATTTCGAGTCTTATTTAATTAAAAAAGGGTTTGAGCACAGCATTTTATCTTGGATTGATGATGGAGAAATCCTTAGTATGCGAAAAAGAGTTCACAAAAGATATCAATATCACATAAGGTTATTTGATGATGGCGAAATAAGGGGACATTATGAATATTCTCCTGAAAGTAAACCTCTAGCTCATCTTTGTGAAGTTTGTTTTTTACAAGAGGAGAGTTATTTTAAATCACTTCTTGGAATTTTTCTTAGAAATTAACTTCTTAATGCCTATATTCCCTCATATTTTATCACATTAAGCGATGAGATCTTCCCGTAATCTTTATATACGCTAGTGGCTTTATTTGAGTAGTATAATATTACAGTATTTCAAGAGGTGAAACAAATGGATTTTCTTAATTCACGAAAAGGACAAGGACTCTCATTAACAGTTATTATTGTAGCGGCCCTTGCACTAATTGTATTGGTAGTTTTAGTATTAATTTTTACAGGGAGAATGGCAATCTTTACAGAAGGACTTGGTGAAGAAGGTGCAGCAGAGCTTACAAAGTACAAAATCATTTATGGTGATTGTCATCCAACAAGCAGCGATGAGAATACTTTCTTGAATGATATGGAACAAGCATCTAACGATAAAGATAATACAGATGAGTTGGAGCTTGAAGCGTCGGATGCCTTTGAAGAAGTCATTGATGAATGCCGTGCTGCAGGAATCGATGAAACAGCTTGCGAGACTGCTGGTTGTGACTGGAACTGATCAAACAGAAGGTAAAGAACATGAGATTTAGCAAGAAAGCACAACAAAACATGTTTTGGATAGTTATCGGAGCAGTCATTGCTCTTGTAGTAATGATTATTTTGATTGTTATGTTCACAGGTAAAACTGGCACACTTGAAGGTGGACTTCTTGATTGTGAAAGTAAAGGTGGAGACTGTAGCTATTCCAGTTCAGAAAGTTGCAAGGAAGCAGGCGGTACTGTAACAAGCGCCTTTAGCTGTAGTGGGGAAGATATCGATAACATCTGCTGCTTTGTTAGTGACGAGGAAGAATAAATTTTTTTATTTTTATAATTTTTTTATTAATCTAAGGTAAAGAAAAATGCTTAAGAATAAAAAAGCAGAAAGTACTGGCGTTCCTAAAATATTGGTTGTTATTTTACTTGCTATTATTCTTTTTTTATTATTATTTTTCGGACTTAAAAGTAAATTGGGTATGTTAAGCCCGTAGGAGATTAAATCAAAGATGGTGGTTGATGGGAAAAAAGGAATGGAGATGACACTTCTTGTAAAAATAGTTCTTCTGATTCTCCTTTTAATTGCTGCTATGATACTATATGGAATATTATCTGGGCAAGCTGGAGATATTTTTACTGATTTATTGGGGGTTCTTTAAATGGGTGTCCCAACAAAATTAGTATTTTATCTTGTACCAATTTTACTGATGATTGCAGTTGTTATGGTTTTTTGGTCTCAAGGCGGAGCCTGGGAAGATATGAAAGAGATCGTTACAGGCATGAAAGATTTTGTTTACGATAAAATTGGATTTGGGACAGAATCACTATCTGCTGATGTAAGTATTAGCGCTGAACATACAGCCGAGATTAATTCATTAGTTTCAACTATTCGCAGTATGCAAGGTAAAGAAAAATGTTTTGCAAATTTTGGTGGATTCAGTGATTTAGAAGAAAGAGGCACATCAATTTCATTTGAACTCAGTGGAAATAATACTCAAATGGTTGTAATGGGTGGTGCTGGTGGCACACAAATTATAACAGATATGATAGAAGATTTTGAAGGGATGACTCCTTGTGTTATCGCAGGGTCTAAGGAATATCAAGCATCAAATTTTTATGACCATTACATCGGCGGCGAAGAATTACATGCCCTTCATTATAGTGATGTGAGTTCAATTCAGTTTGAATACAACGATGGTGGGTATATGGGATTTGCAGCTAATGTTATTAAAATTCCAGAACTAGGAATAGACAATTCTAATAATTTTAAAAGCGATGGGTGGATGTACACTCCAGATGGATCAAGTTTTTGTTTCTTTCCAACAACTTTAACAGGCACAGGTTCTGCTGATGGAATTGGAAGCAAATGGTTTAGTGAAGGAATTGAAAATTCTATTTTTAATTTGTATTATATCCAGGGGAATAATGTGGGGGCGTGCAGTTAATGGTTTGGAAAATATTTGATTGCAATCGAGGAAAACGAGGAATGACTGCTAGCTTTTTAGTTGGTATGATGATTACCCTTGTTGCGTTTGTGTTAATTTCTGGCGTTCTTATGAGATTCATGGCGGAAGCAGATGATGTTGCTGCTGAAAATTTGTGTTATGATAGTATTGCTTTGCGGGCAATGACTGCGTTTCAACTTGACTTAGCAGGAGTTGATATTGAAGGAAAACTAATTCCACCACTTTGTCAAACAATTGATAAGAAAGTGTCGGGGACAAAAGATCAAGTTATCAAAGAAGTAGCAGATTCTATGGCTCGTTGTTGGTGGATGTTTGGTGCAGGAGAATATGAAGAGATATTACATGATACAGATGTTGATGTGATTTATAACACCGATAACACTGAAAATAAATGTTTTAATTGTTATAATCTCTTGATGGATGTTGATGACTTCGATGGAGAAGAATATATTTTAGCAGAAGAAATTCAAGATTATATGCTCAATAATACTTACTCAACATCAAATATGACATATGTTGATTACATTCAAAGTTATGGGGGCCCTGGTCGTATGTTAATCACTGCCCCTGCGATTGTACCTACTGAAGGATATTCAGTTTCTTTAATGCCAAAGTTAAAAAATAGTGATGCAAGTTTTTGGGAAGGCGGCGCTGAGGTTTATGTTGGTATTGGTATAATAGTTCTTGCAGTAGGTGGCGCAGTTTGTGTTTTGGGTACAGGGGGCGCATGTTTAGCTGTTCTCTTACCAGCTGGAGCTGCAGCAACTGTTGGAACAGCTAGTGCCACTACAGTTGTTGGAACAGCAGTAGTTATTGGTGGTGCCGGTGCATATACTGCTTATGATGGTTATAATGAGATGGTTTCTTCTTTAGTAGATGAAGACAGCAGAGATGTTAGTTCAGTGTTTCTTAGTTTTCAATCAGTTGGCGAAGAGATGTGTCCAGATGGAGATTTGGCAGGAGAATAATTTTTGTTCAAGAGTTTAATGGTGAATAGATGGTGAAGTATTTTAACAAAAAAGGATTAGCACAAATTTATTGGATGCTAATGAAAATGCTTGTTGCAATAGTGGCATTAGTTGTTATAGTTGGTATCTTTTTTCCAGGAATAATAGATCAAGGAGATTTTTTGCGTGGATCACTCACTGAAGCCAATAGGGATAGTGATGGTGATGGATATATGGATTTTCAAGATGATTGTCCTTGCAGTTATGGTGATTTAGATGGCGAAGGGTGCCCTTTATTGTATACAGAAGCAGAGAAAAGTGAAGACAATGCAAATTATAACACTGATACTGGCTGTGGAGTTTTAGATCTTGGAGATACAGAATACAGTGAAACAACAACTGCTCTTGATTCAGGCGGGTTCCAAGGATACCACAGCATAGAATTATTTGGAGACACAGAATCAGTTACAGAAATTGGTTCAGCTGAAATATACCAAGCATGTGTTGGGTATGTAGGAGAAAGTTGTCCTAGTGAAGATAATGATTGTGATGAGAAATTTGAGACAAGTGAGTATGAAGATTTGTGTTGGATTATGATAAGCGAAGATGATGATTGGAGTCCAAATGATTGTGGACAAGTTCTTGTAAATGAAGGTACAATAATCTCTGCAACAACATACTCAACAATAACAGAATCAGTTCTTGAGAATTCTTTTATGTCAATAACTGATGAAAAAGATCCAGAATATCTTACCTTATGGGAATGGAAATCAAACGCAGAAGAGTATGGTTCCCTCATTTGCAAAAATAATTTTTGGTTTGGTTGTCAAGAGGGCCAAGAAGGAAAAACACTTGAAGTTGGAGATTCAACTTATTCTTGTATTTCAGGTGAGTGGGTGGCTCAATGAGACGATTGAATAAAAAAGGGATTATGATAAAGTTTCTAACTTCATTGTTACTTGCGATAATAGTTTTCGCGCCAGCGTGTATGATTGGCTCAAAAGTGTTTCGTACTAGTACACAAGCTCTAGAAAATTTTGAAGATTTTGTAGTAGACATTCAAGAATTTGCAAAGCAAGAAAAAATTGGAGAGAAGAGCAGTATTTTGTTAATTATGGATGAAGAAACAGCAGTTGTGTATTTTGATTCTGATTCCGCAGACTCATCAAAAGTAACAGTTTTTGTTGATGGAGCAGCGCCTCACGCAAACCATTATGTTTATTTTAATCGCCCTTCACAATGTGAATTAGATTCATCTTGTATTTGTTTATTTCGAGAAACCGACACAGTGACTGATGATTCTAGTTTTACAGTAAGTAATACCATTACTGGAGATCGCGTTGAATGTAGTGAATTAGATTATAATTTAGAGATAGAAACATGTAGTATTGGAGAAGAAAACTTAGTGAATTCATACGAATGTACTGACGGATTTATTATTGAAAGAAATTTAATCAAAGAATTAATGAATGTTGGTGGTTATTATGAGAGATCGCGACGAGAAATGGTGTATCTCACTAGATTAGACACAGCAATTAGGTTAGAGGTAGGATAATGGCAAGTGGACCTCTCTTTTCTGGGAAAAAAGCTTCCAGTGTGTTGTTTATTATTTTTGAAATTTTAGTTGTTGTAATGATAGTTCAAGTCGTGTTTCAAATAGCAACAGCTTATGGTGATTCTACTACTACTAAAAAAGTGCAGATGAGTAACGACATTCTCTTAATGGTAAACACTCTTGTTGCAACGCCAGGGGATGCCACAGTAGAATATCCTGGAGACAGTTCAGAATATATTGTTAGTTTGCGGCAATCATCTGTAGAAATTTCTGTTGACGGAGATGGGGAACTAGAGTATGCTGTTCGGCATTTTTCTCTTCCAAATGGATATAGCGCAAGTGGCACAGTAAACAGTGTTGAAGCATTGTGTTTACAAAAGAAAGACAGAGTAATAAAATTAATTGAGTGTGGATCATCATGAATAAGAAAGCACAATTTGATGTCGCCCGTAAATCTATCTCTTGGATGATTATGGGAAGCCTTTTGACAATTGCAGTTTTAATTCTTGCAATTGTGTTATCAATTTATCAAAGCACTATTTTTAGTATTCCAGGGGAACTCGAAGCGCAAACAATTTCAATGCGTTTTGTAAACACTCCTGAGTGTTTCGCCTACCAAGATTCTGTGACTGAGAGGATATATCCTGGAATAATTGACATAAACAAGTTCACACAAGATAGAATGGATGATTGTTATCGGACAGAAACAGATGAGGGATATGAACAAATAAATTTTGGCATTTTTTTAGAAGGATTTGAAGGAGAAGAAGTCCTCATGTCGAATAATTATTTCAATAATGTTGATTTTACAATTTATGAATCTGTTCTCGTGTTGTCAGGAGAAGAACTTGTACCAACACGTTTAGTAATTTATGTTCAAGAAAATATTTGATGGTATTAAAAAATGGTAAAAATACGATTATTCAAAGGAAAAAAAGGGATTGTTGACGATCTTTTTGATATGCTCTTTGTTATAGTTGTACTTTTTTTTGGAATGTTTATAATTTATTTTGCTCTTGCAGTGAACGCTGACGCCAGGGAGACAGCTAGTCTTGCAACAGTATATGGTCCAGACAACCATGAAACACTCATTCAAATGCTCAATATGGAATTTATTATTGAAAATGTAAGTTATAGTGGCGCAGAATTTGTATTACTCACTGTTTCTACACAGCAAGAAGAATTGTTTACTGAGACAATAACAAAATACCTTGAAGATGGAAGAATTTCTGGCGCATTTGTAGTATACGAAGGAAATACTGTTGATGATAACACAGTTTTTTCTCTTGCATTTAGTGGAGAAATCCAATACTTTGTTCAAGATCCTGCTACAACTCTGCTTGAAAACCCTGAAAATAGTGAAACATATTTAGTTGCATTTTATGGAGAAGAGAAATGAATTTATTTATCGGCAAAAAGGGAACAGTATTTCATTACGCACTAATTAGTATTTTCGCTGCCCTTGGAATTGCTTTTTTATTATTTAATCAAGGAGTTGGAGTAGAAACAATTGTTCTTGGTCAATGGGAGAATAATTTTGTAGAACAATACATACTTGAAGGAGAAGAAGTACAACTACAAGAAGACTTGTTAATGAATTATTTACTCTTAACTGCAATTGAAACAAACTCTCTTCGCGGGGGGCATGCAAGCAGTTCTTTGGATACTCTTGATTGTGGGAGTTCATTTGATCTTCCTTTATTGAATGATGGGAATTCATTTTGTTTCGCTTCTTATTCTGAAGAAATTTCTTTGGAATTAACTTTACTTGTCGAAGAAGAGAAAAGAACATCATTTGATGAATTTTCTTTAGAATTGATTGAAAATGAATTATTTTTATCTTCTGATGAAGGAATTTCCATTTTACCAGGCGATGCTACATTAGATTTATCTTCCGAAGAAATAAGTTGTCTTACCGAAGGAAATTTTCCAATAGTTTCAAGTGAGGGCGAATACTCTAGTTGTGATTCTTGTTCAAGTGATTCTACTTGTGAAAATTATTTAGATCAATTCTATTGTGATTTAGATCCATGTAACGTTGGGTGCGTAAGTTATTATGAACAAGTGGATGTTGATTATGAATTTTCCTCTTGTGGTTTATGTCCAGAAGAAGCAGAATGCAATCAATATATTAGTCAATATTATTGTGAACAAGATACTTGTTCTCTTGGTTGCAGCTGGGATGTAAACTCTTGTATAGATTCTGGTGAAACAAACGTAACTAAAGAATCATTAGATATTTTAGAGAAAGCAAGAATTGTTAGTAATCCAGATATTTTAACAGAAAACACAGCGTACTCTTTAGATTATGCAATCACTTTTGATTTATCTTTGTATTCTGAAGATTATACTGCAATAGCACTTGAAGCATATACATTGTTTTATGCATGTAATGGTTATGAAGATTTAGAAGAATGTTTAGAGAGGGAAAAATATAGTAATTGGTATTTTGGGGATTGTGAAACAGAAGCATATCAAGAAGAGAACCGAAATGTTGCATTCTGTGTTAAGAGCCCTTCCTCTCTTTCTCTTTCTTATGTTAGTTCTGCACAAGTGTTAGAATATACTTTCGCTCTTGATTTTACTCCTTCTGAATCTTTTGTTGTGTCTGGGGTTGAAGTTGGATATGATAGTTCAACAAATGTGTATGATATCTATTTTGAAGAACAAGAAACAGCAACTGCATATCGAGTGTATGTTACAGATTATGCTCTACCCTCTTTTGAAGGTAGTTCTTCCGAATTTGAATTGCAGCGATTTAATAGTGATGTCTTTGATTATGTACAGTTTTCTGTTGAAGACATAGTTGATTCATGTCCAGAGCCTGCAGAAATTGGTGTTGCATACGATTGTTTGGGTAGTATACGTTATCCTTTTTATTCTGATGATTTAATTGTCCAGGAGGACTATTACTTTGCTGTTACCAGTTTAATTGGTGAAGAAGAGTCTCAAATATCTGGATTCGTGAACACATAAGGACAATTAAATAACAATTGCGTTCTACTAGCCAAAACCTTATAAAGCTCACTTAGGCCCATAACTGGTAGAGAATAGGGGGTTTTAGAGATGTACAAAATACCAATTTCTGAAATTAAAGAGAAAGTTATTGCAAGTGATAAGCTTAGCAGTGAAGAGTTTGATTCGAAAGTAAAAGCAAAAATTAATGACCTTTCAGGCTTAATAAGTGAAGAGGGCGCTGCGCATATTATTGCAAATGAACTTGGAATTACAATTGCACCAAAAGCAGGGGCCAGAGTTCAAATTAAACAATTAGCTGCGGGAATGAACAATGTTTCAGTTCTTGTTAAAGTATTACAAAAATGGGAAGTTCGTGAATTTGATAAAGGAAATTACAAAGGTAAAGTATGTTCCCTATTAGTTGCAGATGAAACTGGTAGCACCCGTTTTACACTTTGGAATGATCAAGTCGATCAACTAGTTGATGTTTCTGAAGACACCACTCTTTTGATTAAAGGTGGTTATGTCAAAGAAAACCGTGGACGTGTTGAGTTTCACCTTGGTAAAGGAGGAAGTTTTGAAATCAATCCAACTGAAACATTAGGTGAAGTTAAACGTAGCGCCGGTGCTCCTGGGGCTGGCCCTGGAAGTTTTACACGCAAACAACTAAATGTTCTTGAAGGTGATGAAGAAGGAGTAGAACTTTTTGGAACAGTTGTCCAAGTATTTGATCCTAGATTTTTTAACGTGCACCCTGAAACTGGAAAACGGATGTATGATGACGATGATAGCGGCATTGAACCTGCATTATCTTATGTTATGAATGTAATACTCGATGATGGGGCAAGCACTATTCGATGTGTTCTTTGGAAAAATCAAGTTAATACTTTGCTTGGTTGCGATGAAGCGAGAATGGCAGGGTATAAAGAAGACTTGAGCACATTTGAAGAAGAGAAAACAAACCTTCTTGGGGAACAGCTTGTTCTTCGTGGTAGGGTTAAACATAATGAAATGTTTGATAGGTTAGAATTTTCAGTTCAATTTGTTGAGAAAGGAAACGCTGAGAAAGAAATTTCAAAAGTGCAAACAGTGGCTGTGGATAAGACTCCGACTGCCACTGAAACTCCAACAGCTGTGCCACTTGAATCAGTTGAAGCAGTAGAATCATCTGCGGAGAAAAAGGAAGAAGAACCATCTTCTAAAATTGAAGAAGAAATAATTGGATAGGTAATTTCCTATGCTTTTCGCCGGACACATTTTAGTTGGCATTTTACTTTTTTTATTAGCACGTTCTTCGCTACTTTCTCTTGGCGGGAACGAACTTTGGATTTTTCTTTTAGTTATCTTTGCAGCACTCTTGCCTGATATTGATGAGAAACATAGCAAAATGAATCGTTGGAGTGGTGTTATTGGTAGAGTTGTTGTTAAAGTGTTTAAGCATCGAGGAATTTTTCATTCACTTTTGTTTTTTGCAACAGTATCTCTTGCGTTAGGATTGTTTATAGGCGAATCTTATGGTCTTGCGTTTATCTTAGGATATTTTGCACACATTTTTGCAGATGGGATTACACCAATGGGTGTTGCTATTTTGTATCCACTCCCTTGGAAAGTATCTGGGCCACTACGCGTTGGATCAATTGGTGAGAAATTGTTAACTGTTTTGTTGTTTGTAGTTGTGTTGTTGTTTAGTTTTGGGATATATTTTTAGACTGTAAGCATTTTCTTTATATCATGCACTCTAAAGAGCGAAAGATTCACGAGGAAATTGCAAGAGAAGCAGCTTTGGCCGTTCATGAGAAAACACCCTGGTATTATCACATTGGCGTTAAAATATTATCAGTTATGATGGCAATAATGTTTGTTCTTTGGATTGTTGCAGGATTTCCAGTCGGTGGAATTATCCGTGGGCAAATAGAATCAACTCCACTTGAAGAAGGAGTGTTAAAGTTAGATAATTTTACTTTAGAGTTTGATGATGTTGTGCTTTCTGAATTGTTGACTCTTTATTATGCAAATCAAGCAGAGGAATTTAGTGTTTGTTTGTCAGGGGAATTTTCTGAAAATTTGATATTTAAAGATTCATATTACATTGATTCACTGTATGTTCCAGAAATGTATGAACAATCATATTCACATGTTCGCTTTGAAAGTTGTGATAGTTCCACTATTGTCATGCTACATACGCACCCCTACAAAAGTTGTTTAGCTTCTTCAACAGATTTAGATACACTAGCATCTTCTCAAGAATTTAATCCAGATATGGTAATGCTAGTTATGTGTGAACCTGAAAGGTTTAGTGTGTATCAGTAAAATCAATTATATTTCTCACAAAGGCTTATAAATACTCCTTTGTAGTGATAAATAAAGATGTCTTTGCAAACTGTTCGATGGAGTGAACTCCCACATGATCAAATGTTAGGGTATGGGAAGGAAGGAATAGTTTTACGCCTTTCAGATACTACTTGTATGAAAATTTATTCTCCACAAAAACAAGAGCAGGCAGCACTGGAAATGAGTAATTCCCAAAGGTTGTATGAAGCTGGTTTTAGGGTAGCAAGAGGCCATGAATTGCTTCAAGTAGAAATAGATGATGAAAATGCATTGCTTTCTAGAACAAAAAAATCAAGAAAGATTGAGCTTTACAAATTTCCTGACGTTAAAACAGTTTTAGCTGTAACACGTGATTACATTCCCGGAAAAACATTTGGAACATATTCTCCTAGCAGAAAAGAATTGAAAGATCTTGGAAGATATGTGGATAGATTGCATACTAATGATTTTACATTTACTGAAGGAAGATGTTTAGATTATGTCTCTTCCTCTACTGGACTTTTTCTAGTAGACTCTGGAAGTTTAGTACATCGAAGTGAAGTTCTTGACAGAGAAGACCTTCATGAATCTTTTGATGAGTTGAGTATGGCTTATGATTCAAGATTGTTTCATTCTTTGGAATTTCAGTTAGGGTATGATGGAAATATGACTCCATTCACAAGAGCAAATCTTATTTTGTTTGGTCTACAGAGAATGTTAATTGGGTAGTTTTCTAGAAGATTTTGAACAATAAGTTGAAAGGGTTTAAGTAAAGCTATTGTGTTAAATAGTTGTAGTTTAGAGTTTGAAAGAAAAAGGCATAAAATAATGGTACATTATCACGAAAAAATCGATTTCACTTCAGAAGTATTTGTTGTTTTTGAAAACAAAGTTCTTTTACGTAGACATGATAAATACAAACTTTGGCTTAGTGTTGGAGGCCATGTTGATCTTGATGAAGATCCCGTCGAAGCTGCCATTAGAGAAGTCAAAGAAGAAGTGGGACTTGATGTTGTGATACATGTTCAAGATGGTTTTGAAGATTTTGCAGAGGAGACATTTAGAGATTTAATTCCACCAATTTTCATGAATAGACACAAAATTTCTGAAACACATGAACACATTAGTTTAGTTTATTTTGCACGAAGTAATACTTTTGAATTGGAGTTAAGCGAAACAGAAAAAACTGATGCTTGCAAATGGTTTACTTTAGCAGAATTAAGTGACCCACAGTTTGGAGTTACAAAGAATGTTGCGCGTTATGCAAAAGAAGCTTTAAGACAGCTAAAGAACTGAAAAGTAAAGTTTTTTAAGCACAATTTACTTCTCTTTTTTCTTGGATGGTTGTTAAAAAGCGAAATAAGACTGTTAAGTTACATGGAGAAGTTCACGATATTATTCATGTCCACGATCATAAGGGTAAAAAACACAAAGTTCTTCGCATTAGAGATGTAGAATTCCATTTAAGAGATGCTCTGCAAGTAGTACTTGGTGCAGCGCTCCTAGCTGTTCCAGTTGGATTCACTCAAGAAGTTTGGAGTCTTGGAGAAACTCTATCTCTAACCAATATTATGTTATTACTTTGTCTTTCTTTGTTCTTCATTAGTACTTTTGTTTACTATAATTTTTATCGTGGAACATTTGCAAGACACAAACACATGTTCTTCATGCGAGTTGGGGCAACTTATGTGTTATCTCTTTGTGTTGTTGCGATTTTACTCGGTTTAATTGGAAAAATCTCTTTTGGAACAGAATTACTTATTTCTTTTAAGAGAATAGTTATCGTTGCCTTTCCCGCTTCTATGATTGGTGCTGTGAGTGATAGTTTGAAGTAGGAGAAAATTTTAATTTTTAGGTCTATATCTGAGATACAACCAATTTAATGGGAAATATATTATTAAAATTATTAATGATGAGCCAATCCAATATAGTGTTTTTGGGAAATAAGAGTTATACATAATCATTATAGTTGATACAATTACTACAATTAAACCCATAAAAAAGTTTTCATAAAAGTTTTGCATATCCCTTAGATCTTCCGCACCGTAGTTCTCATAAATTTTATAGGCTCCAAATAAAAAAATCATCACGATAACAGTTAGAATTAATGAATTTTTCCAACCACTAACCCACATAGGGGTGGAGAGATTAAATAATACGGAAATATATTTTCCAAAAAAGAATGATACAATCATAGATGCAATGAATGCCGAATTGAAATTTTTAGATATTCTCCAATTTTTTTTAATAAGTTTGAACATAATATCTGATTTAGCAAATAGAGATATAAATTTATCTCAATCTCACTGGTCACTGGACACCTACGCCTAGAGCTTTTATACAAAGTTCTTTCTTATTAATTCTGTAATCAAAATTGGTTATACCTCGCAGCACAGGTAAAATTACCAAGCTGTTTGAAATAAAATGCGACAAGCAAGAGGAAAAAACAATGGTAACAGAAAGTAAACACAAACAAGCATCAATAGTCTCAGACGAATTTATTGTCTCTGAGTCTTCTAAAGGAAATTTTCCAAAGAAAAAATACAGGGCAGGTGGAATCACTGCAACACTTTGGAACAACAGATTCGAAAAAGATGGCAAAGTTGGCCATTATGACTCTATCAGTCTTGAAAGAGTCTACCAAGACAAAGAAGGAAACTGGCAAAGCACGAATTCTCTAAGATTGAACGATTTGCCCAAAGTGACCGTTTTGATGCAAAAAGTATATGAAGATCTTGTCCTCAAAGAACAAGAGTTATTCCGTTCTGAAGGGCAAACACTGCAAAAAGCAGTAGGAGGAGCGGAATAAAATGGCAGAGACAGAAATAATGGAAGAAGAACAAGAAATGGACGTTACCACATTACCAGGTGTTGGAGCAGCCACAGCAGAAAAATTGCAGAATGCAGGATTTCATGATATGTTGGCAGTTGCAGTTGCTAGTCCTGGAAGATTAGTCGAAGCCGCAGGAGTATCCGAAGCTGTTGCTAGAAAAATAATCAACGCTGCAAGAGACTCCATGAAAATGGGTTTTGAAAGTGGTGTTGAAGTATTAAAAAAACGCCAAGAAGTTATCAAAATTAGTTCAGGTTGTGAACAAATCAACACTTTACTTGGTGGTGGATTTGAAACTGGAGCAATTACAGAATGTTTTGGAGAATTCGGTTCAGGAAAAACACAAATTGCACATGTTCTTGCAGTACAGGTTTTAGCAGCTGATCCTGAAGCAAACGTTGTTTACATTGACACCGAAAACACATTCCGTCCAGAGAGGATAAGGCAACTTTCTGAAAGTCTCAACTTAGATTTTGAGGACGCGCTTTCACGGATAATGGTCGCAAGAGCGTATAACTCTGACCATCAAATGCTTCTTTCAGAAAAAGTTGAAACATTAATTTCTGAACAAGGAAAGAAAGTAAGACTGGTTGTTGTTGATTCCCTAACAGCTCACTTCAGAGCAGAATTCATTGGGAGAGGAACACTTGCAACAAGACAACAAAAGTTGAACAGACACATGCACACTTTGGGCAAGTTGTCTAGCAGCCATAACATTTGTGTTTTTGTCACAAATCAAGTGATGTCAAAACCAGATCAGTTTTTTGGAGACCCAACCCAAGCTATCGGGGGGCACATAGTTGCTCACGCATCTACTTTTAGAATCTACTTAAGAAAGGGTAGAAAAGGTAGCCGTGTTGCTAAATTGGTAGATTCACCCAACCTCCCAGAAGGTGAAGCAGGATTTTATGTCGAAGAAGGCGGCCTTAAAGATTTCTGAATCTAAACTTTTTTTATTTTTTTTATTTGATGCGACAAATGATTATTTTGGATTGTAACCAAGAGTGAAGGGAATATTTTAAAAAGACGTTTTGTTCTAAGAGTATAAAAAAATAATAAACAATCAATGAGGTTACAAGATATGAACATACCTGTAGAAGAAGGCAAAGAATACGAAGTGGTCATCCAAGCGATTGGAGGAAAAGGAGATGGAATTGCACGTGTGCAAGGATTTGTTGTGTTCGTTCCGAATGTAGCAAAAGGTGATTTTGTTAAAATTCGAATTAAAAAAGTTCTTGAAAAAGCATCATTTGGAGAAGTGGTTGAAAAATTAGAAAAACCACCACGAACTAAGGCTAAATTTGCTGTAGAGAATGTCCAAGAAGCACAAGAAAGATATGTCCCACCAGAAAAACACTACGATGATAGTGAAGATTTTGGAGCAGACATTGAAGATGAAGATGATTTTTAACAAAATCATATAAAATATATTTTTTTATTCCTTCTTTT
>CAYTOG010000005.1:28241-40104 GCA_964439765.1 uncultured Methanosarcinales archaeon | reverse complement strand
ATTTTTAAGAGATTTTAATGAATTTGAAGAAAAAAAGAAAATATTAGTAGTTTATTAGTCATTTCTCGACGTAATCTGAGTCTTTGTTTTAACAGAAGCTTTATAAACGTTAAAAGGTATCTTTGAAGCTATGTTTTTTAGAGGGGTTATTGGGGTTAGAGCTAGGTTCGCATCTGGAAATAAAGGTCAAATAACCATTTTTATCATTCTTGGTATTTTATTACTTCTTTCAGTTGCATTAATCTTACTTTTACGGAGTGAGCAGGTAGGTTTTGATATCACAGAAATTATTCCAACTGAAAAAGGAGTCGTGGAATCTTACATAAGCAGTTGTATAACAAGTGTTGGTGAAGAAGCCCTTGGTCTTGCAGGTTTACAAGGTGGTTACATTGAAGTTCCTGAGCGCTATACTAATGATGTCGGTTGGCATGTTGCTGTAAGTGATTTCTTAACAGTACCACTTTGGGCAAGTGCGAATGTTATTGATCAACCAAGTCTTGATGAAATAAAAGAAGAAATAGATGAATATGTTGAAGAGAATGTTCGTAATTGTTTATTTGAACACGATGAAAGTTTTGAAGAAAGTTATACTCTTATTGAACTTGATGATATTAGTTCTGATGTACAATTTGAAGAAGAGCATACTGATTTTGATGTTACCTGGGATATCGTTATCCAAGATAAAAGTGGTGAAGTTGTAAGTGAAATTATTGAACATACTGCTAGGTCATCTATAAAATTTAATGCAATGTATGAAACTGCAAATGCAATTCTCGAATCTGAAATGGATGAATTAAAACTTGAAGACATTACACAAGATTTAATCGCACTTGAACATGAGAATGTTCCTGTTGCGGGAATGGAGATTAGTTGTACACCAAAGCAATGGAAAACAAGTGAAGTAGAAGAGACACTTAAAGAAATGCTTAGAATAAATATTAGAGCACTTCGCGTCGAAGGAAGTAGTTTCACAGATTATGATGATATTTATCCATATTATCAAAATCATTATGTCTGGGGAGTTTCTGAAGAAATAAGTGATGATGTTTCTGTGACATTTCGCTTTGAGGAAGAATATCCATTTACATTTCAAGTCACACCAACAAGTGGCACACTAATGAAAAGTAATCAACTTGGTGGGGGCCAACTTCTTGATTTTTTATGTATTCAAAATTGGAAATTTACTTATGATGTTGTGTACCCAGTAGTTGTTCAAGTTTATGATGAAGATACTGGGGCTGTGTTTCAGATGGGCGTTAGTGTAAACCTTATTCAAAATTATCCTAACAAAGGAGGGACGGTGTACGCACGAGAATCTTACCTTAGTGGAATATCTGTAGATGAAGAAGAATATTGCCAGGAAAGTGCATATGTTTTACCAGTTAGTGTTTCAACATATTCTGAAGTATCAAATGGCGCAAATGGAGTATATTATCGCGAAACTCTTGAAGGAGTTAATGTAAGTTATACTTGTATTCGTTATACTTGTCCAATGGGAGAAAGTGAATACGATTTTGAACAACGTGGAGATGTCGCGGGACTAACTGCTTTAATACCATATTGTTCTGGAGGAATTCTTCGTGGAGAAAAAGAAGGATATCTTGAAAGTTGGGTGTATACTGATGTACAAGAAGGGGATGAACATGAACTTAGTCTTCGGCCTCTCTTGACTTTCCCACTTTCACAAGTAGAACTTGTAAAACACAAAATCAGTTCGCGTGATTGCTCTGAAGAAGAATCAGCTGATGGTAATGGGATCTGTGTTACAATTGAAGAAGATGGAAGTGAGTTAGAAGAAGATGAAACTGCACTTGTTACACTGCAATTATTTGAAGAAGATGTGATTGCTGTTGAAAGTGATTCTAGTGAAGAAGAAAGTTCATCCGAAGAAGATTCTGATGATTATTCATTTTTTGCTTTAGAAGGAGAAGGCAATGAAGTGTATAGTGCAGAATTTGTACTTTCACCAGAATTTGACGAGGAATTCCTCGAAGAAGCAGTTGTAGAATTATTATATGGAGCAGACTTTGATTACGATTTAACAATTACTCTTGTAAATGAGGAAGAATTAATTGGTGGTTATGATGGTGAAGTTGCTCTTGCATGGACTGGTTTGGAAGAAAGTGAAACACTTCGTTTCCATGTGTTTGAAGTTAATCCAAGTGATGATGAATATTATACATTACTTGGTGGGTTATCTGAGTATGCAGAAGATATTCCAGATATAGAAATTGAATAATAAATTAAACAATAATGTCAATCGTGAAAGAGAAAAAAATGGTAACTTCGAGAGGTGGATTTGGTCTTAGATCTTGGCAGTGTAAGCTTTTAACACTTTTTGTTATCATACTTTTTGTAAATTTACCAGTTGCGTTTGCTTTGCAAATTAGCAGCACTAGTAGTAGTGATGTAACTGAAACTTCAGCAACTATCACTTGGACAACTGATGAAGAGGCAACAAGTAATGTTTACTATGGGACTGATTCTAGTTCTCTTAACCTTGTAGAAAGTAATTCTGATACTCTCACAGATCACAGTATTGATATCACTGGCCTTTCAAGTTCCACAGAATATTATTATTCAGTTGAAAGTGAGAGTCAAGATGGCAGTGAAACTGCAACAGATGATAACGATGGCGCGTATTATTCTTTTACAACAGAAGAGGAAGAAGTAGCAGAAGAAGTTGAAGAAGAAGATACGACAGAGGAAAGTAGTGAAGACACAATAGATACTAGTTCCACAGATTCAATTGGTCTTTCAGTTGAAACAGATGAGTATGTTGGAACAGAAGAGACAGATGTTTTAGTAACTGCTGCAGATAACACAGATATACGAGTGTATGTGAATGGTGGATATGCATCTAAAGACACGATCGATGCTGAAACTAGTGGCACTGGGACAATTACTTTTCGAGACATTCCTCTTGAATCTGATCAAACAAATGAAATTACTGTTGAAGCAGTTCTTGACGATCTTGAGGAAAGTGTTACTGTAGAAGTCTATAGTGACCTTACTCACCCAACACTTAACGTCGATGATTTATCAAGTTATATAGAAGAAACTAGTGTTGATATTAGTGGAACAGTAAGCGAAATAGTTACTCTTATAGTTGAAGTTAATGGAGAAACTGTTCTTGAAGGAGAAGAAGTTACAAGTGGAAGTTTCTCTTCATCAATTTCTCTTGATGAAGGAGAAAATAGTGTTGTTGTTACAGTAGTTGATCAAGGCGGACTCACTGCTGAAGAAGAAGTTACAATAGTTTCTGATACCGAATCACCATCTGTTGACGCTGAAATTTCAAAAGGAAATGAGTATTACCAAAATAGGGCAGAAACAGATATTAGTGGAACAACAGAAGCTGGCGCAACAGTCTACTTATTTGTTTACCGTCCTTTGACCTATGATTATTCTCCTGGGTTTGATGATGCATGGGGACAAGTTGAAGCAGATGAGAATGGCGAATTTACATTTTCCGATATTGATTTTGAAAATGAACCAGTTAACTTAGAGAGTTTAGCACCTGAAGAAGTTCCATCTGGTCTTGAAGATGTAACTGTCAATGGAATTGAATCATTAACATCTGCAGATTCGTATACATATTATGTTTACATTATTGCAGAAGATGAAAGTGGCAAATCAGGATATTATAAAGACACAGTAACAGTGCATTCTTGTTATTCACAATCTCTTGATTTTCAAATAACAGATGTCGCTAAGTATCAATCCCCACTTAGGTTAGACCCAACATTAATGGATGATGGAAGAGAAGTTATTTCTGCAGTTTTTACTTTAGAATATCGTGGTTCTGGTAGTAGTTCTGTTGACGTTTCAACAGGTGAAGTTAATGAGGAAGCTTATCAAATTAATTCTGTAAGCTTTGAAAAAGCATGTACTCAATCAATGCTTGATGATGACGATTTTAATTTGGGATGTACGGTTATGGGTAGTAATCCTGATCAAGAATTAAGTAATAGTGGTGGAACATCATATTACCTCACTTGGAATTTATATTCCAGTGAAGATCTTAGTGATAGAGAAGAAGATTTTTGGAATGAGTTGAAAAAAAGACAAGTTGTGTTCCCAATTAAAGTTGCAGTTAATTATCAAGAGCGAGATGCAACAGGCAACCTTGGAGAATCAAAAACACAAACAAGCTGTTATGATTTAGGTTATATGGTTGATGTTCCAGTAGATAGTCAAGAATATATCCCGGATTGGCTTGCTGAAGAAGGAATCTCTGCCATTAATTTTACTGTAGATAAAATCGATAAAGTGTTGCCATATTTAGAGAAAGCAATTCTTGTTACAGGGATTGGTTGTATCTCATCTTTCCTTGGAAAAATAGTAATGCGTTTTGCAAGGATTGCGAGTAGTAATGTTGAATCTATTAGCGGAAAAGTAGAAGCGGCTGCTGGAGAAGAAGATTATTGTCCAAGCGCAATTGAGCAGAATAAATATTATTTACAATCAACAATTGATTCATGGGATGAATCTGGCCTTGGAGAAAGAGATTCAGATGTTGCAGCAATAATTGATACAGCATCAGATGATGAAACCAAACATACTGTTGTACTTGATGAGAGATGTCCTAGTACTTCTGGGATGTGGAAAACTGAAGCTGCGCTTGAAAGTGCATACAAATGGACATGTGATAGAGTCTTTTGTCGTGCAGTTCCTGCTCGTTGGACAGAGAGTGCAACTGAAGAGGAAGTTGGTGCAGTTATTTTGTCACAAAGTTCTTGTGCTGTAAGTGGTTCTTGTATTCCACTTTCAAAAATTGAGAATTGTGAAGATTATGTTAAAGATAATCAAGCAGAATTTACAATAGTTAGCGATATTGAAGATAGTGATATCAATGGAAACGTTTGTTGGTCATACACTGGTGAAGAAAGTATTGTTGGAAGTTCTCTTTCACGCAGTTTGTATTATTACAAAGGTGACGATTATACTGGGTCTGATGGAGACAGTCTTGTAGATAAAGATTCTGGGCTGTATCGTTTGCATAGGATTGGAACAGGGGGACTTGATCTTGGTGAAAGTTCATCAGGCACTCTTTTAGTCTATAAAGAAGGTGGAAGTGATACTTATTGTGCTGCACAAGATCAAAGTTGTAAAGAAGTTTGTGAAGGAAGTAAGAACAATGATTATGAAGCAGTTGATGATGGGTATACTGTTGAAGGAGAAGTTGCAAAAAGTGGTGGTAGTTGTTATCTTGAAGGGGATGATGGCAAATTATATGATTCTTCTGGAGAAGAATTACAAAATGATATTGATGGAACTAAACGTTACTACGCTGGATATACAAGTGATTGTTTTGTAACTGAGGAAGCAGACTTTTATCAATGTGTGTGTCAAACAAAGGAAGAAGAAAATAATGAACCAGATTTATATTCAGCACGAGAAGCTCTTGCAAAAGATGAAGCAACAAGTTTTACTGAACCATTTATTTATCGCCAAGATAGAGCTTTTAAGGAGAGTAGTGAACTTTATGGGACATATTATCCTGGGTGGAGATATTATGCTGGACGAGATATGCCTGGTGCGTTTGGGCAAGATTATCTTTTAGATTACTTAAACTCGAAAGAGAATAAAAAACAGTATGAAGTAAACCCATTCACACAACATGTTGGCGCATTCCAATCAGTGTGTTTAAGTGGAATTCGTGCACGCCTTGTTCTTCTTCGGAATGTTCTTGATGGTCTGCAACAATGTATTACAGAAGCAAAATATACTGGATTTCAAGATGCAGGAATGTGTAAAACTCTTTTCACACAACATGTTTGTGGACTTGTGTACAAAAGTATTACTTACTTCACTAACAGTTGTAGTCCTTATGGATTTAGTGATAGCCAGAATGAAGGTGGTGTTCTTGGTGAACAAATAAAAGCAACATTCTCAAGCATTGAACCTGCTATGCAAAGTGGTGTTGACGATTTGCTTGACGATTATGGTAACGCTGCACTTAACGAATATTTTGCAGGTGGCGCGCAAGGATTTGCTCAATCCTTATGTCTTGCAGCATTTGGATATGATTTCCCACTAGGGGTTGATTTTATTCAAGATGCAGCATATTCTGTTGCTATGAAAACATCTGTTTTGATTACTCCATCTAACAGAGAGTTCACAAATTATAATCCTAAAGATTTGACAACAATCCATAACTATGAAGTTGGCGCCGTTATTTTTGCCGGTTGTCGCATTAATAATTACAACACATATCTGAAATGTGTTGGGTCTGAAGATTATGGGCATCCTGGAATGGATCCTAGTTGTGGAGGT
This sequence comes from uncultured Methanosarcinales archaeon, assembly GCA_964439765.1. Taxonomy (GTDB): domain Archaea; phylum Nanobdellota; class Nanobdellia; order Woesearchaeales; family GW2011-AR9. Next base: position 33,825 of record CAYTOG010000005.1, on the reverse strand, counting down.
GAAGGATGTGATTGTTTGAACATTCAAGATGAAACTTATGCCTCACAAAGAATACATTATCTTGAAAGTGGTGCAGGGTATGGTGTTCAAGCAGGAGAAATGATAGATATTCCTATTCCAAGCCCACAAAAAATTGATAGCCCATATAGGTACGATCACATTGTTGTAGAGATTGATTTAGACCCTAATGAAGAAGTTGAAAATTGTTTTGAAGAAGGTTATAGGACAGACACTGGAGGAATTTTTTACCAACCAATACGAGATGTCAGTCCACCTGGAGTTGTTAGTTGTCAAGTAGAGACCTTATCTGGACGTTATATGTGCCCAGACATTGGTGATCTATTTTATGGTGATGAAGGATTAGCATACATTGAATCTCCATATATTGAATGTCGAGATCCAGAAACTGGCGAGTTTGAAAGTTGTGGTACTCCAAACATGCTTATGCTAAGTAATACTGATAAAGACCTTGTTGTTAAACCATACATCTACACTGATGGTGGTGGCTATTGTATGAAAATAAAAGTTACTGGATCTGGAACAGATTATGGGAGTAATATTGTTGAAATTCCTGAGGGGGTTGCTGGAGCACTTGCACCAAGTATTGACATTGGAGAAATATCTTCAGAAATGTTTGGTGAGTATAGTAATGCATTAGAATTAGACGATGATGGAACAAGCAACGGTGGTTGCGAGGAGCTAAGTGTTACAGATGTTCCGAGTAGTGCTGCAAGAGGTTCAATCACTTTTGATTATGACACTGATACAAGTAGTGGGACAACATTATACAGAGTAGAAATTCCAAGTGATGTAGATATTGAAAGCAGTGTGTTTGATTTTGATAATCCAACAAATAGGAACTTAGAGGAGACTAGTAGTGGTGACACTTATTTGTCATTGGATACAATTAATGCAATAGTATTTGAATATGAAGGATTTGAATTTAGTAATATTCTTGGTGAAGCAACAGTTTCAAGCCCAAGTCAATGTTCATACGGTGTCCAAGTAGCATCAAGTAGTTCTAGTAGCCGTAATGAAGCTAGTATTGGTGTTGAAGTAAGTCTATTACAAAAACCAGAAGATAGTTCTTGTTATTCAGCGACAACACCTGTTGAAGACACAGCCCTTGGAGCAAGTAGTAAGAAAGTAACTGTTGTAATTCAAAAAGAATCAGTCGCTGTTGAAAGTACTAGTGATATTTATAGTGAGTTTGAAGGTGGCGATTATGAAGATGTCATCAGTATGGCAACAACTCTAATTGAATATGAAGAAGGAACTCTAGGTGAAGTTGAAGGGATTTATTATTACGTTGCAAGTTTGATTGCCAGCGAAGGTTCTGGGTGGGAAACAACTTATGAAAGTGAAATTACAAACCTTATGAATCGTTTCTTTTTACGTGAAGAATCTAATGGTGATTCATTATCCACTACATTTTCAGAATCTACTCAAGACACTGGTGAATTTCAATCCATTAGAGCATACCTTTGTATAATCTCTGAGGTTATGAATATTGATAGTAATTATCCTTATAGTAGCACAGCAAAAGAAACTGATCAAGAACATTGGGGTTGTATTTAGATTTGAAAAAAAAGAAAAAAAAGAGTTTAAAAATTGGCATTAGGTAACAAGGGCGGTCTTGCAATAGAATCATTGGTTTTATTAGTTGTTGTTTTATTCACTAGCGCTGCTGTTTTCTATTTAGTGCAAATTGGAGTTGTAAGTGTTGAAGGAAGTGATTCTGTTTCATCTGAATCTGCAGCACTCCAAGATCAGTTTTTGAATGTAGAATTTTTACCAATTGCTAAAGGTGGAACACTTGCTTTGCAAGAATTTACTCTTTGTTATTCTGATGATATGTATTCTGAAGGCATATCTTGTTCTGAGGAAAGAGAATTATTTTTTCCCGATGGAGAGGTACATTTTACATATGAAGTTATTAGCAGTTCATATCTTGGAGAAATTGAACTTACTGAAAACTATCGTTTAATTGGACCAGATGATGAAGTGATTTTAGATGTTTCAGAAGTTAGTGATATTGAATATGAAGCAAGTGCAGATGAGGAAGTAGAATTGGTATATTTTCATGATTACTTTTTTCTTGGAGATGATGTTGAACCTGGAGAATATACTTTAGAATTAATAATTACTAATACTTTGATTAACAAAGAAGCAGTGTTGTATAAAGAATTTGTTGTTGAATAAAAAAGCTAAAGAAGATAAAATGAAAATAAAACACATTCATGCAAGAGAAATCCTTGATAGTCGAGGAAATCCTACAGTTGAAGTAGAAGTTCACACAAAACTGGGGAAATTTATTGGCACAAGCCCAAGTGGTGCATCTACTGGTGAAGCAGAAGCAGTAGAATTACGCGATGGTGGGAAAAGATATTTGGGAAAAGGAGTTCGCAAAGCAGTGCGTTTTGTTAATGGCAAAATTCGTTTAGAACTTGTTGGAAAATCTTGTGTGCGTCAAGCAACACTTGACGATCTTTTATGTAAAATTGATGGTTCTTTAGATAAAAGTAGAATTGGAGCAAATGCCATTGTTGCATGTTCTATTGCAATAGCACGAGCAGGTGCAGCCAGTAAAAAACTTCCATTGTACATTTATTTGAATACATTATATTCTCAAATTCTTGGTCATAGAATTAGTATTAGAATGCCGCAAGGATATTATAACGTTCTTAACGGTGGAGTACATACTGCCAATAAATTAGCATTCCAAGAATTTATGATTGTACCAAAGGCACGAAGTTTCCGTGAACAGTTGAGGATTTCTTCAGAAATATATCACACATTACAAACACAATTAATTAAACGTTTTAAGGGAAGAGTTATTGCTCTTGGTGATGAAGGTGGTTTTGCGCCACCAATTATTCGAGCTGAAGAAGCCCTCACTTTGTTATCTAAGGCAGTTACAATATCAGGGTATGCTGGAAAAGTATCATTCGCAATTGATGTTGCAGCAAGCGAATTTTATGTTGAAAGAAAAGGCAGGGGCAAAAAAAGTGGAGAATATCATGCACATAAAATATTTAGTCCTACACAATTACTCATATATTATTTGAAACTTTTTGAGAAGTATCCTTTAGTTTCTATCGAAGATCCATTTGATGAAAATTCACTTTCTGATTTTTCTTTACTTTTAACTAAAACTAAAGGGAAATTGCAAATAGTTGCTGATGATCTAACTTGTACTAATCCTGAAAGAGTTCGTGTTGCAGTTCAAGATAAAGCAGCTAATTGTTTACTCTTGAAAGTGAATCAAATAGGAACAGTTACTGAAGCGTTACATGCTGCAGCTATTGCACAACGTGCAGGATGGAAAATTATGGTGTCGCATAGGAGTGGAGAAACAACAGATGATTTTATTGCTGATTTAGCTGTTGGCATCGGCTCAGGGCAGTTGAAAAGTGGAGCACCTGCACGAGGCGAGAGAGTAGCTAAATATAATCGATTACTTCGAATAGAAGAGGAGCTGAAAAGAAAATGAGTGTTAGAAAAAATTTTAAGTTAAGGAATGTTTTATTGCTAACAGTTATAGTTATAGTTTTAACATTTTCTTTTTCAGTAGTTTTCGCATCTGATTCTTCTAAAAGAAGTGGAGAAAGTTTAGGAGATGAAACTTATTCTCAGTTGACTTGCCAGGATGAAGACACTTGTGAAGAGATAGATAAAGTTTGGTTAATTCTTCTTGGGCGAGCACAAAATCTTGCAGATGTCATTGGTGATTCATCTGTTTGGGAATCGAATTCAATAGAAGATGTTAATGGTAATGATGATGATGGTTCTGATGATGAAGATTATTTAGATGGTGCGTGGGTTGATTATACCGATAAACATGGTAGCGATGATGATGGTGATGGAGATTTATCTTGTGGGGATATGTGGTTACCAATTGATCCAGAATTGCCTTTGACTCCAAGTGGTAGTTTACATACACTTGCTCCTAATGGACATGGGGTTGTGAAAACGGATACCATCTACGCTGCAGTTGATCTAAGAGTTGGTGAAAGCAGCAGTGAAGCAAGTGATATTGCTAAAGATGGTGTTAGTATTTATTCCCCATTTGATGGAATTGTTAATCAAATATTTGATCTTGGTGGAGGAAATGGTCACTGTGTTATTATCACTGAATCTGGATCTCACCATTCTAGTTCAGACGATGTTGCAGTTCTTTGTCATGTAGATCCAAATGTAGAAACAGGAGAATCTGTAGATGCTGGGGAAGTAGTTGCAGATTTAACATATTACATAGGCACATTTGGACCACATTTACATTTTGAATTAAAATTAGACGGTACTTGGATTGCAGATGATGGATTTCTTGGAACATGGGAAAAACAACAAGAAGCTTTAGGTTGTGATGCAATCCCTGAAGAGAGTTATGGTAGCACTGACTCTAGTGAGATATATGACTCAGGAACTCGCTCTGGAGACTTTAATTGCGATTATATTGATGAAAGTGATTCTGAGTTTGAAAATTATTTTTCTGATATTGAATTAGTTGATTTGCGAGAAGATTATTGTGAGGCAAATAATGAATTTGGCAGTACTACTTATACTCAAAGTGATTTTAGGGAAGTGCAATATTTAGTAATTCATTATACTGCAGGATCGTCAGTAAGTGGAGCAATCACTGGGCTAGAGGCAAGTGGTCTTAGTGTCCATTATATTATTGATACAGATGGTTCAGTCACATATCTAGTTGACGAAAGTGACGTTGCATATCATGCAGGTTGTCAAAACACCTTAGGGGATGATTGCCCAACTACAGATGGTGTTAGTGATTATAACCTGTATTCTATTGGTATTGAATTAGTAAATCTTGGGTTCGATTGTACAGGGGATGATTGTGTTGAAGGGGAGGACCGAGATGGGGAGACAAAAAATTGGGAAGAATATGATGCAAGACAATTAGATTCTTTGTATAAACTTTCAGCATATTTAATGGCCAAATATTCAGATATTGATCTTAGTTTTTATGGTCATGATGAATTATCTTCAGAGAAAAATGATCCTGGCCCATTGTTTGATTGGGATGAGTTTTTAAATAACTTAGATGAGGAATATTCTAAGTTAGATTATACTCCAGAATGAATTGAATCTGAATAGGCATGATTATTGTTAAATAGTTAAGTTTCTTTGCCAAAACCTTTTTCAATACAACCTTATTGGTTTAAAGTGTTATGGTGAACACAGAGGAACAGATACATTTACTTACCTCAAATCCAAATTATTCTCCTGAGAATAGTAAACTCTTTTCTATTGCTATTGACTTTGCTAGAAAAGTTCTTTCTTCAAAGAAACGTCTTTCTGGTGATACGTATTTTGATCATAATTTACGAGTTGCAGGATATTTACAAGATATTAAAGCATCACCTGAAGTTGTAATCGCTGGGTTAGTGCATGCTACAATAAAATTTGTTCCCGAGAGGGAACTTCATGATCTTTTTGAGAGTCGTGGAAAAGATATTTTGTCTCTTGTTAATGGAGTTGAAGATATTACTATTATTAAATCACGTAATGTGAAATTAATTCTTTTTTTATGAATACTATACAAATTTTTACTTCTACCTTTTAT
>CAYTOG010000005.1:0-28231 GCA_964439765.1 uncultured Methanosarcinales archaeon | reverse complement strand
ATCACGTAATGTGAAATTAACTTCAGAAGCACTTCGTAAAATTTTACTAACTACTATTAAAGATGTGAGAATAATTCTTGTAAAGCTTGCAGATAAATTAGATAATCTCTCTGATGTAACAGTTCTTCCAGAATCTGAACAACAACGAATTTGTCAAGAAGTATTAGACATTTATGCGCCACTTGCATATCGTCTTGGAATTGAAAAGTTTAAAGTGCTATTGGAAGATCGTGCTTTTAGTGTTTTATCTCCAAAAGAGTTCACAGAGATATCTACTTTTGTTGAAAAATCAAAACAAGAGAGAGATAAAATTGTCTCACGACTTCTCGTTGAAGTAAAAAGTAGTTTAAAATCAGTTTCTGTTCATAGCATAAAAGGTAGAAGTAAAAATTTGTATAGTATTCATAAAAAAAGAATTAATAAGGGGGTTGCATTAGAAAATCAATATGATCTACTTGCTATACGAGTAATTGTTGGAACAGAGCGAGAATGTTATGAAGTTCTTGGATTTTTGCATGAGAAATATGAATCTATTTCTGGTCGTTTAAAAGATTACATTGCAAGCCCAAAACCAAATGGATATCAATCAATTCACTCAGGAATTTTATTTGATGGAAGGCGGGTGGAAGTACAAATTCGAACAAAACAAATGAATGAATTTGCTGAAGAAGGTCTTGCCGCACACTGGCGGTATAAAGGAGGAAAAGGAGAAGCAGATTTTGAACGTCGAATGGGTTGGCTTAAGGGAGTTTTGGATTTACATAAAGATTCTAGTGCGCGAGAATTTTTAGAAAATATGAATGTAGATTTATTTACTGATGAGATTTATTGTTATACTCCAAAAGGAGAAGTCAAATATTATCCTACTGGGTCAGGGGTTCTTGATTTTGCATATTCTATTCATGAACATGTTGGAAGTAGAGCAATTGGGGCTAGAGTAAATGGACAATTTGTTCCTCTTAGAACAAAACTTACTTCTGGTGATGTTGTAGAAATTGTTACTGCAAAAAATCAAGTTCCAGGTAGAGCATGGATTAAATGGGTGAAATCTCCACGGGCAAAACAAAAAATTCGCAAAGCACTCAAAGAACATAAGGGTCTTCCAGCTATGCGTTATTCAACGTTTAAACCTGCTGTTAGAACCAATTATGACACTCTTGTTCATTCATTGGAGTTTGAAAATGCAAATTGTGTTCTCGCGAAATGTTGTCAACCAATTCCTCCAGTGAAAATAGTTGGAATTGTGACAAAAAGACGTTTAATTTCAGTCCATGATGTCTCTTGTAAACAAGCAATTAAACTGAAAGATAGGTGGGAAACTGTACAATGGAAAGAGCAATTCAATAAACCATTACAATTCCATGTAGTTTCAGAGGAACGCTCAGGGTTACTTGCAGATTTATTGCATACTATTGCGAATGCACGTTTTGAAATTCGCGAAGCTAAAGCAAAGTTAATTGGGACTGGAAGAAATGAATGTAGTTTTGTTATTGTTCCACAAAGCTTGGAGAAAGTAATCGAATTGATTGATAGAGTTCGCAGAGTAAAAGGAACAAAAAAAATGTTTTTTGACTAATGCGTTGTATAGATCATGTTGGGGGAACAAATAATGAAAGATAGACAGAATGTACGGGCCATTTTATTTGATGATTCCAGTGGGTCTTTGCGTTTTTTATTATTGTTTGCACAAAAAGGATATTGGCAATTTCCACAAGGAGGAATTGAGTCTGGTGAGAGTGAAGTTGAAGCCGTTCAACGCGAAATTCTTGAAGAAACAGGTCTTCGTGTGTGGAAAAGAGATGTTATTACAAAAAGTAGAGTAGAGAAATTTTATTTTGCAGAACGCGATAAAAAACCAATCAAAGTAAATCTGTCTGCATATGCAGTCCGTGTTGATTCTCATAAAGAAGTTTTTATTGGTCGTAGCGGGGACGCACACCAAGATTTTCAGTGGGTTAGTTTACCTAGGGCAAAAAAACTTCTTACAAAGTATCCTGAACAATTAGAAGTATTTCTGAAAGTGTGCACACGAATGAAGTTTAATTAATGTGTTTAATGGTATATTTAAATTATTTTTACCATATCAACTAATCTACAACAATATCCCCACTCATTGTCATACCAAGCAATCACTTTTACTGTATTTCCAATAACTTTTGTTAATTTTGCATCAAAAATTGCAGAATGGGTGTTACCTACAATGTCACTTAACACTAATTCTTCTTCAGAATATTGAATTATTCCTTTCATTTTACTTTTTGCAGCTTGTTTGAATAATTGGTTTACTTTTTCTACTGTTGTTTTTTTGTTTACTGTGCATGTGAAATCAACAACTGACCCAGTTAGCGTTGGCACACGCATGGCCATTCCATCAATTTTTCCTTTAAGTTTTGGAATTACTCTAGTCACAGCTATTGCTGCACCAGTTTCTGTTGGAATAATATTGTTTAGAAGCGATCTTCCTTCCCTGAATATTTTATGTGGAGAATCTTGCACACGCTGAGAAGTTGTTATTGAATGCACCGTTGTCATCAAACCAGTTTTGATTCCAAGATTATCATCAAGCACTTTGACAATTGGTGATAGGCATGTTGTAGTACATGAACCTTTACTAATAATATGATTTGTGTTCTTTTTGTATGCACTTGTATTGACTCCCTTAATGAGTGTTGGAATAATGTTATTTCCTTTGTAATTAGCTGAAATTAATACCTTTTTTGCACCAGCGATGATATGTTTGTTTGCTAGTTCTTTTGTACGAAAGAAACCACTTGATTCAAGAACAACATCTATCTTATGTTTCTTCCAAGGAAGCTTTTCTGGATCCCTTTCTTTGGAAAGCATTATTTTTTGGTTTCCAACTTTAATAAAATTTAATCCAGCAGTTATTTTTTTGTTGAATATGCCATAACTTGAATCATGTTTTAAAAGATATACAAGATGTTTAGTATCAGTTGGATCATTAATTGCTACAATGTTAACTCGTTTATCATTAAACGCTGCTCTAAAGAACATTCTCCCAATTCTTCCAAATCCATTAATTGCTACATTTACCATCATTATACCTCCGTTTAGATAGAAAATAGAAAGTTTTGAAGTTTTAATAGCTTTTGTTTTATTTAGCTGGAGTGAGGTTAAATATCATTCAATTTTATTTGCATATTTACTGACTCCCAATTTTTTGAAAAGAAAGCTCTTGAGGAATTGCTGGGAAAGAAGGTAATTCAATTTTTAATGCAATTAATGTTGGGCTAATGTATGCTAATGTACTAACAATATACACAATTGGAAATAAATCTTCTCCGAATGCGTAACCTACTGCAGTTGCAACTAACATTGGAGGGAAAAATTTTTGAATACGTTGCCAAGCCATTAATTTATTCTGTCTTTTCATAGCAACTTTTATTGCACCCATTAAATTAGAAGAATATTTTTGTAACACAATCAATGTTTTTACATGTTTTGTTCTTGTTTCTTGAAGAATTTGTTCTTGTCTTCTTATTGAGAGTATCATCACAGAAAATGCATGTCCTTCGCGCAATGGCAAACCTTTTTTGAAGCTTCTTTCAATAACATCAATTGCAGTTTCTTGATCATTAACCTCTTTTTGTATTTCTTTGCAAGAATGAAACAATAACATTAATTCATCTTCTAACCTTTTAATCAAGATTTGAATAACAGCAACAACTGGTGAAGGCTCTACGCTTCTTCCAAAGTAAGGGATTTTTGAGAAAGCAAATAAAAAAAGTCTTTTTATTCTTGGACCCATACTGTTGATATTTTCTTCTTCTTCTCTGAGGAATGCTTCAGCGTTACTAATTCCTTTTTGCCCAATTTTTATAACTCTTTTCTCTCTTTTAATAGAATTTTTCAAACTAGCAATGGCAACTCTTAATTCTTCTCTATCTTTTGTCCCTTCTCTTACAATAATTTCAAAGGAACGCTTTTTCCTTTCAAATAATTCTTGTGCAATTTTTGATGCTTGACGAATTTTTGCTTCAGAATGTTCAAAATGTCTTAATCTTCCAGTATTTTTACTTCTAAGATTTATTTCTGACATAATTAAGATATAATTCTTCTATAGAAATTTAAATCTTACTTTTTCTTTAGAAGATCGCAGATATGAGAAACGTTTATATTGGGAAAAGAGTTTACTTAATTTAAGGATGGCAGAAAAGCAAAGAAACAAAAATTTCTTATCATTTCATTTAGTTTCAACTAGATCTGCTGCAATTCTTAGTTTTCTTTTGTATTTTCTGTTTATTTTTGCTGTAGCGTGGATGGCAAATGAAGAACTATTCATAGTATTCTTTGGATTCTTTCCTGTATTTTTGTATCTCATTGCAACATTTATCTTACTTTATCTTGATTTTGCAATGGCTGAGATTGTGTATTTATTTCCTATTGTTTTGGGAGCAGCCTTTTATGCTATTTGGTATTTTGATGTTTCCCCTTTCTTATCAGTAATGAATGGTCCAATGCTTACAGTATTAAACATAGTTGTTTCTTTTGTTTTCGCTGCAGTTCTTAGCTTATTACATCCACACGGTGTAGATAAACTGCGTGGTGGTTTAGGAGTTAAAATGGAACACCCAGAAGCAATATTAGACAACTCTGAAGAAGAAGTTAGTTTTGAAAACACCCATGGTCCAGAAGAATTACCTACTCCAGATAAACCAATGTCTGTTACTATTCGCGGAATTGAGGATAAATGTAAAGCAATAAATTTTGTAATCGGTCGAGTGTACAGTACTAAACGTGGCGGAAGTAAAGAAATTCGTTCACAAATTGGAATTTCTAAAGAATGGTATAACGCTTTTAGTGCTTTGCTTCAAGGAGATGATGTACTTGACCCTAAAGAATTATTATCTGTTGTTGAACAAATTTCAAATCGTCTTCATGACCTTGAAAAGCCAGAAGCTGAATTATTTGAACTTGAAAAAGCCAAAATTGAAGTAGAACGTTCAGCAGATGGGAGTGATACTATTCTTTCTGTTCTTTCACATAATGATAAAGATCCAGTTGAAGAATATCACGCGGAAGCTCTTGAAGTTTGCCAGCAAGTAATAAATTATCTAAATCAATTGAGTTGATTATATACAAAATATTAATTCTTTAGTTGCTTCAGGAATTTGCTCATGCAAACCATTTTAAAACAGCTTCTTGTTTGTATGTTCTATGCCAGAATTCGAAGCAATGCCAATAGCTGACACTATTGAATTTAAACAAAAATTCATCGATCGATATAGTGGGCTGACTGATTGGGATGAGTTTAAGAAATATTGTTTAGCATTTTTACCAAGAAGTATTCGCGTGAATACTCTTAAAGCAACTGTTGATGAAGTGAAAAGGAGCATAGAAGCAAAAGGCTGGATATTAGAGAAAATTCCTTGGTGCACAACAGGATTTTGGATTAGTCATCCTGAGCGCCGAGATGTTGGAAATTTGTTAGAGCATAAATTAGGATATATTTATGTCCAAGAAGCAGTAAGTATGTTGCCTCCAATTTTTTTAGATCCGAAACCAGGAGAATTCATTCTTGATATGTGCGCTGCTCCTGGAAGTAAGACTAGTCAAATCGCAGCCATGATGAAAGGAAGGGGATTATTATTTGCTAATGATTACAAGGGTCAAAGAATTCAATCTCTTGGAATAAACCTACAGCGAACAGGTGTTGTTAATTGTGTTGTTACATTAATGAATGGAGAGAAATTTTCTGGACTTTCTTGTGATAGGATATTAGTTGATGCACCATGTAGTGGAACTGGAACTATTCGTAAAAGTTTGAAAACAATTAGAATATGGAATCCTAAAATGCTACGTAAAATTTCAAATCAACAAAAGAAGTTGTTACTTTCTGCGTGGAAAAATATAAAGCCAGGAGGAGTAGTTGTTTATTCTACTTGTAGTCTTGAACCTGAAGAAAATGAAGCAGTTATTAGTTGGTTACTTAATGAAGTTGACGATGCTAAAGTTGAATCTGTAAAGTTGCCTGGACTTAAAGTTGGCAAAGCTGTTTTAGAATTTGAAGGAGAAAAGTATCATCCTTCTGTGAAAAAATGTTGTAGGATCTGGCCCCAAGATAATAATACTGAAGGTTTTTTCGTAGCAAAGCTTCGTAAATCAATTAAATAAAAATCGATAGAATTTAATACCCCTTAATTCTTCTTTTTGCCATGAAATTTTTCAACGAGCCGATTATATACATGGCACGTAAAACATGGCAATATTCTAAAGGAAATAGGCACAAAGTTTTGTTATACCTTTTCTTTTTCACGATGGCCAACCTAATTTATCTTGCTTGGCCATTAATTATTGCAGGTATCTTAAACATGGTCCAGTCAGAGGGGTTGTCTTTTGATAATCTTCCTCGTGTTATTTTTTATCTAAGTTTGTTTTTTATAATCGGTATCGGGTTTTGGGCATTTCATGGACCAGCTAGAGTTCTCGAATCAACAAATGCATTTATGGCTCGCGCTAAATACAAAAAATATTTACTTGATGGAGTTATGGATCTTCCTGCAAGTTGGCATACTGACCACCATTCTGGAGACACTATTGATCGAATAGAAAAATCAACAACTGCACTCTTTGATTTTTCTCGCAATTCATATGAGGTTATTGAATCAATTGTTCGCCTTATTGGTGCATATTTTGCGTTATTATATTTTAATGTCCATGCTAGCTATATAGTTTTAATTGTAACAGTAATCAGCCTAACATTGATTTTTTCTTTTGATAAATTTCTCATGAAACAATATTCTGAGTTATATCGGGAGGAGAATAAAATTGCAGCAAAAGTCTATGACACCATTAGTAATATCAGTACAGTGATTATTCTTCGTGTAGAAAAGCTTCTTTCAAAAGCAATATGGAAACAAATGCTTCATCCATTTTCTCTGTATTATAAGAATCGCAAAACCAATGAAGTTAAATGGTTTTTTGTTTCAATGACATCTTCAACTTTACTTTTTTTTGTTATTGGAAGTTATATCTACTCTCAATTAATTTCTGGGGGAGTAATTCTCGTTGGAACAATATTTGCATTATATGAATATGGAGATAAAATCAATCGGGTTTTCTTTAGATTTGCATATAAATATGGTGGGATAGTTCAGCAAAAAACAGCAGTTCTCAATGGAGAAGAAGTTGCAGATCAATTCAAGAAGATTTTTTCTGTTAAAAAAGTTAATTTGGCAAAAGGATGGGAAGAACTTTCTATTGAAGGATTATCATTCTCTTACAGCGGTTCGCATAGAAAAGATTTGAATAATGTTGATCTTCAATTTTTCCGTGGTGAAAGGATAGCTCTTGTTGGAGAAAGTGGAAGTGGTAAATCAACATTGATGAAACTTATTCGAAATCTGTATCCTTTATCTAAAGGAAACCTTTATGTTGATAACGTTGAAGTTTCTAATGGTTTTTCTGCAATAAGTAGTTACGTGTCTTTAGTCCCACAGGACCCAGAAATTTTTGCAAGTACAATTGGTGAAAATATTACTTTGGGTGTACCACATACACAGGCATTTGTTGAGAGATTTACTGATATGGCAGAATTTACTAAAGTCGCTAAATCTTTGCCACATGGATTTAAATCATCAATTGTTGAAAAGGGTGTGAATTTAAGTGGTGGACAAAAACAACGGCTAGCTCTTGCACGCGGACTCCTTGCAAGCGTTGATAAAGAAATAATTCTTCTTGATGAATCAACAAGTAGTGTGGATACAGTTACTGAGAGAAAAATTTATCGCAATATTTTCAAGGCGTTTAAAGAAAAAACTATTATCGTTTCAGTACATAGGTTACATCTGTTGCCTCAATTTGATACAATTTATTTCTTTTCTAAAGGAAAATTGATCGCTTCAGGAAGCCATAGGGAACTTTTGAGAAAAAATTCTGATTTTAAGAAACTTTGGAAAAAGTATAAAGATATCAAATAACTTGCCTTTTATTCCTAATGTTTGCTGTCTGGGTTTGTTCTTATTTGCTCTACCCCAACAATATTTTTAAGTGGGACTTAGGCTTGAAATTATATGTATTTCCTCTCAAAAGAGTATAAAGGCCTTATTGATCATCATTCTGCTACATTTTGGAATGTTTTGAAAACATGTTTGAAAGTTAAGAAACAAGAAAAGATCTTAATTATCACAGATTATGGAATGACTAACCATAATCTCTCATATTTACTTGCAAGAGGATATCAAAAAACTTTAGAAAAAAAAGGTTATCAAGTAGAATTTTTGTTACAAGACGTCAAAAAAGGATTTATGCATGTTGATTCACACATCCGCAATGCGTTAGAGTTATTGCCACCAAATAATGTAATTATTATCAGCGTTTCAAATAAGCTTGGCCGTTTTGGAGAGAGAAGAAGTTTTAGACAATTTTCTCGGGAAAAAGGCCATAGATTTCTCTCAGCATCTGGGCTAAAAGATGCACGTAATAGTCAATTCTTACTTTTTATGGAAGCTATGGGTGTAAATTATTCTCGTATGCAAAAGAAAGGAAGAGCAATAAAGAAGCTTTGGGATAAAGGTAAAACACTTCAGATTCGCAGCGAACTTGGAACAGATTTAACTATTGATATTGAAGGAATGGAAGCAATATCAAATTCAGGAGAATATGCCCTTCTTGGTAAAGGTGGAAATCTCCCTGCCGGAGAAGTATACATTGCTCCTAGAGGTATGAAAGGTGTTATGGGAAAAGTTGTTCTTGATGGAAGCATTCGTCATGAGGCAGGAAGCAAATTGTTGTCTTCACCTCTCACAATGTATATTGAACAGGGATCGGTTGTTCGAATGGAGGGAGAAGATGCAGCTTTAATGGAAAAAACTTTTTCAACATTCGAAGCACGTGCAAAATATCCTGAAAGAGTTCGACTTATTGGTGAAGTTGGAATTGGAATAAACCCTGGAGCGGTTTTAATCGGTTTAGCATTAATGGATGAGAAAGTGCAAGGTACTGCACATGTTGGGGTTGGAAGCAATGCATGGTTTGGTGGAGCCATCAAAACAATTTTTCATGGTGATCAAACATTTAAGAACCCTACATTTTATGTTGATGGAAAGAAAATGGATTTATGATAAGTTTGAATTATTATCTTTCAATTTCTTCAGATGTCACACAATTAATAATTTTTGATGGTTTATTCTTAACTTCTCCATCATAAATGATAAAATGTACTTGCCTTTCAATTTCTTTATCCAAAGTTTCAATAGATGTCATGAAACGCTCACCAGCTTGGTTAACTGATGTTGTAATTATTGGAATGTCTAACTCCTCGAAAAAAGAAGCTAGATAATGTTTTGGCATTCTTACTCCTATTGAAAGTTTTCCTGGGCGAACAATTTCAGGAATAAAACTTTGATCTTTAAGTGGAACAATAATTGTGTATGGCCCAGGTAATTTGGAAATATATTCTTTTGCAAGGTCACTTGAGATATCACAATGTTCTTCAATCCATTTTTTGTGTGGTGCCCAAATAGAAAAAGCAGCAAGCGGCCTCTGTTTGATCTTGCGAATTTTTTGAACAGCAGCAGCATTCAGTGCATTACATCCAATCCCATAGATTGTATCAGTTGGATAAATAAAAATTGCTCCTTCAAGAATATTTCGTGCAAGTTCTCTTTTACGTAAAGTAAACTCTCGCTTTGTTAAGATTTCCATTATACTGTTTGTCGCCAGTTAATAGTTTAAAAAACTTATTAATTTAATAGATAGAATAAAGCTATATATTGTAATTTATAAAAAAAAATACTGCACCAATAAATGGCACAGCAAAAATAGAGGTGAGTTAAGGTTGGCAGTATCTCTGTTATACTTTCGCATAAAATGGCAAAAAATTAGGATCTTCATCAAGGTAATATGAACTGTCTGGTTCTGGTAAATTCACATTTTGTTTTGATTCTTGTTTTAATTTCAAACTATATTTTGCCAATAAATAATTTATGCGTGCTGTTGTGTTATTATATTCTGTTTTTGTTAGTTTCATCTGATCCATCCTCCACTGAATTGATAATTTATGATCTCTTCTTGGCTTGCAATAGTTCTTGCTGTTAGGTTTTGAACTGTCTGTTCAAACAAATGTTTGATTGTTTCTGGGCTCATATCTGACATCGTATTCACCTCGTTTTTGTTATTATTTTGTTGTTTGTTATCATGTTTCTTGATAAGAGAAGTAAGGGGATCTTTGGTTTAAATAGTCTATCTGGGAGTGACCAGTGGCTAGTGGTGTACTATGTTGTTCTGAAAGTTATGTAGAAAATTAGTGTGACCAGTGGAACTTTAGTCTACTGAAGATAAAAAATTTTTAACAACTTTAGAATTAAACTAATACTGCATTAATACAACCTTCTTGTCCTGGCCGACTTGTGATTTTTGCTTTTCCAAGTTTAGTTTCAACAATTGCACCTTTTGTTAGTATGTTTCGCCTTACAAGGTGTGGGTTTGCCATATTTTCAAGAACATTTGTGATTGTTGTTTTTTGAGCTTTGCCTTTTTTATTAATAACATTTACTTCGTTACCTGCAAGAAGAACTTTCTTTTCATTTCCACCACAAACACGAACAGATTTAATTCTCTTTGTATCTGCAATTTTTGTACTGGAAGGATATCGTGCAAGCTCTTTTTTCCTCTTACTCCTGTCAGAAGTATATCTAGCTCCGCTTGCTGTTCTTTTTGCTCTACGTTGTGTTACTGCCATTTATGGCCTTTTGGATAACTGGTTGTTTTTAAACGTTGCGGTTAAAATGGCCAGAGATGCTAAGGTGCGTAGTTGTTAGTCTTTTCTTTCTTTAAATCTTTTTTTAGGCTAAATTTTTGTTTTTGATGGTGTTCTGGGCCAGAATTCTTTTATTCCTAAGGGAATATAAGGTATATTCAGTTCCAAAAGATATAAATAGTATATTAGTGTTCTTTTTTGGTATATGGGTTCTCAATATTCTGCTGATTGTGCATTGTCCTTAGATCCTTTGAGTTTTTACTTTTTTGGAGATTCAGATAATACTCCTAGTGGAAATAGTTGTGATATTAGGGTGCCAGGAGATTTTACACTTCCTTTTATTGTAGAAGCTTTATCTGGCAAATATTCTTGGTTATCAGGACATATTGAACAAGTCACTGAATTATATCGCCAACTTCAACAAGATGTAGCAAGATTAGATGATGTGCGAAAAGAACATCGTGTATTAGATGAATTAGTGCGAGAAAAAGTAGAATTACAGTTAGGTGGTAGTGATGTTAATGACTCTATTTATCAAAGAATGCAAGATAAGGGGTGGCAAGGTACTCTTGCAAGTGTAGCTCTTTTTTTAGGGTATGTTCCCAAAACAATTTTACAAGAACATATTGCAGAAATTCCTGGTTACTCTGAAGATCAAAAAGCAGCCCATTCTTATCTCAAAGCTCAACTCGATCTTTTCGGAAATATAAGAGAAGAGATTAGTGGTATTCGACAATTATTCTCTGAAAAAAAGATGGAAAAGTTATGCTCTATGAGTGCAAAAAATGCTCTTCATGACCATATAATTGAAGTTGGAGATGGGGTAAACAGAGGTCGAGCTGGATGGCTTGACAATTATTTGAAGGGTGTTCCTGATTTACTTCCTAACTATTCTTCAAGAATAAATTCACTTTCTGATGCACTTTCGGGTAGTGCTAGTACTGGGTGGTATGTGTGTGATGATTTGCGTGTACTTGATCTTAGAATTCCTTCGTCAAGTAAAAAGTTAGTTACTTCTTCCCCAGCACTTTCTTTTTTAGCTTCGCTTTACCCTTCCACACCAGAGCATGTTCGAGAACTTCAAAAATAGAACTTACTGGAATAATTTTTACTTTTTCTAACTGTTCTTTACTTAACACAATGTCTTGCATATTTGATTTTGGGACAATTACGTTTTTGATACCGCTATGTATCGCAGCTTCTATTTTATAGGAGACTCCTCCAACTGGTAAGACTTCTCCTCGAACTGATAAAGATCCAGTCATTGCAGTATTTTGAAATATTGGAATATTTTGCAGAGCCGAAATTATGGATGTTGCTACAGCAATACTTGCTGAATCTCCTTCTACTCCTTCATATGTTTGTAAAAACTGTACAAAAATATCTTTATTTTCTTTAATGTCTTCACCAAAGTAATGCATAATAATTGCTGAGACATTTGTGATAGCTTCTTTTGCAATTTCACCTAACTTTCCTGTTGCAATAATTTGTTCAGTTTTCCCACCAATAGTTATCTCTGATTCTATTGGAAGAAGAACTCCTGAATATCCTTCTCCAGAACCCATCACTGCAAGACCATTAACTCTTCCAACTCTTTCACCGTCTGTTACAAATACTTCGTATTCGCGTTTACGTTCAATGTGCCGATCAGCCATTTGTTGTTCAAGTGGCCTTGCAAATTTACGTGCATCAATTACATGTTTTGCTCTTGTGAATTCAGCGCCTTCTTCTTTTGCCAGGTCTCCTGCTGCTCGAACAAGACCACCTAAACCACGTAATTTTAATGTAAGACATTTTTTTCTATTTGCTCTTCTCTTTGCTTCTTGAATAATTTCTTTAATTGCATCAACTGCGAAGTGTGGGATTTTGCCTTTTTCTTTTTTAACTTCTTGTGCAATAAATTTCGCAATTTTAAGACGGTTTTGTTTTGTGTCTTCCATTGTATCATGCATATAAATTTCATACCCATATCCTCTAATACGGCTCCTAAGTGCAGGATGCATATTTTTTACAGTATCTAAATTTCCTGCTGCAACTAGAATAAAATCACACGGAACTGTTTCTGTTCTAACCATTGCACCGCTGCTTCTTTCAGATTGTCCAGTTATTGGAAACTTTTTTTCTTGAATTGCACTTAGTAGTTCTTGCTGGGTTCTCAGAGCAAGTGTTGCAATTTCATCAATAAATAACACGCCTTTGTTTGCTTTGTGAATCATTCCTGCAATTACACGTTGGTTTGCTGGTGTTCCAAGGCCACCTGATTGAAGTGGGTCGTGCAGTACATCTCCTAAAAGGGCACCTGCATGTGCTCCTGTTGCATCATAAAACGCATTTTTCTTTTTATCTGATTTATCAACAATTAATTTTGGATATATTACTTTTTCTCCACCAAATGCTTTTGGTCCGAGGTTTATCATTACAGAGAACGCAACAAGGAACATCATTCCACCTAAAAAGAATGCAGCAAACATAATGTCTGATTCATAATAGTGCCTTGCCCACCATGGTGCAATCATTACAATAATTGCTAAAATGAATGTAAGAAAACGCATATTTTTGAATGTTTGTTTTGAATCTATTTGTGCTCTTCGTACAGTTTCTCTTCCTGTTCCACCACTTATTTCTTTGATTATTGGTTCATTTTCATCATTAGGATTTGGAAGAGCAAGAATATCTTTTAGTTCGCTTCTTGGAAGAAGTTCTGAAAGTGCTAACCCTAGCATTGATTTACCTGTACCTGGTTCTCCAATTAGAAGGACATGTCTTCTTTGCAATGCCGCTTTTCTAATTACAGCAATTGCTTCTTCCTGGCCAACAACTTGCTCAATTAATTTGTTTGATACTTTGATGTCTTTTGTAGATTTCATTGTGGATTTCTATAGGTAAATGGTAGTAATGTTTGTTTACACTCTTTTTATATTAAGCTACCTATGCTGCAGCAGCTTTTTTGGATGCTCTTTTTTTAGAATTAGTTTTTGCATTTGTGGGAATTGCCTTTTTCCCTCTTTTATATCGTCTTTTTTTTGCTTCTTCTTTTTCTCTTTCTTCTTGTTCTTTAAGCAATTTTGCTTCTGCTTTTATCCTTGCCTTTGCTCTTTTTTCAGAATATAGTCTGACATAAACCTCATCGAAAGCCTTTTTTTGTTCAGTATCAATCTTTTTCTCAGTTTCTAAATGAAGAAGTGGGATAAATGTGTGAACTTTTTCTTGTTTACCTGCTCTTGGAGGGAGGAGGGATGTAAAACTTAATTTTTCATCATCTGTTTTTGCAGTGTAATATGTTATTTTGTTAAATAAATCTTGAATGCTACTTGTAATGTCGAATCCACCTTTTGGAATTTTAAATTCATAATTTGGTTTTTCATACTTTAGTTTACGTTTTCTTGTTGCCATTGCTTTTTGCAAAGCATTTACTAAATCATGAATTGAAACTTTTCTTTTTCTTGGTTGAGGATTTCTTCTAATAAGTGTGTACGGATCTTGATTTCGTCTTCTGTTTTCTCTATCAGTATCATAGAAATCATCATCAAATTCGTCTTCATCTGATTGATTTAGAAGTTCATCTAATCTTGTAATGTCGTGTTCCAACAGATGGTGACTTTTTATTTTATAGAGCATTGCTGTTGCGAGAAACATTTTTCCTGAAATCTTCAAATCTGCTTCTTGCATTTTTTTAACTGTTTGAATAAACTTTTTTGTTAGAAGGGAGATATCAATATCCCATGGGTCCATTCCTTCTTTGTCTACTAAGTCAACTAGAAGATTTTTCCAATCAACATCGCTGTGTTTTAATACGATGTGTTCAATATGTTCTTGCATTATGGTAGGAAAAGAGATTTTGGGGGTTTTAATATTTTGTGTTTTTGATTGAAGATAAATAAAAAAGAAAAATAGTGGGCCTGCCCGGACTCGAACCGGGGATCAATGCCTTTCATATCCAATTCCAAAGAATTGAAGTGTAAGGGCACTGTCATAGCCACTAGACCACAAGCCCACAATGTAACAACAAAAGAAAGGGCATCCTTTATAAAAGTTATTGGCTCAGAATAGGACATGGACCACTCTACAGATATCTACGAACCTGCCGAAGACTCAGAACTTCTTGCACAAATTGTTGCAAAAAAGGCGCATGGTCGAGTCTTAGATATGGGTACCGGTAGCGGCATTCAAGCAATTACTGCTAGTAAATTGCCAGATGTTCGAGGAGTCTTGGCAGTTGACATCAATCCAAACGCGGTGAAGCATGTTTCGGAGGAAGCAAAGACACAAAATTTGCAACGTTTCAAGACGATACAAAGTGATCTGTTTGAAAATGTTTCTGGCCAGTTTGAAACAATAATTTTTAACGCACCTTATCTGCCACAAGATTATATTGCTGGCAAAGCCATTATTGATCCTGCGTTGTATGGTGGCAAACATGGCTTTGAAATTATTGTCCGATTTTTAGAATCTGTGGGCAGCCATTTAGCACGTGGTGGAAAAATTCTTCTTCTTTTCTCGTCTCTTACAAGAAAAGATGTTGTCGACGAAACAATTGCGAAAAATTTGTTCTCATTCCAAGAAGTTGCAAGCGAAAAGTTACCAATGCTCGAAACATTGTATGTCTATGAAATTTCTGCAACACCCATTCGCGAAAGTTTAATCTCACTTGGTGTTAAAGACATTATGTATCACGCGAAAGGTGCCCGTGGTGTCGTATACAAAGGTAAGTGGGACGTGAACAGTCAAGAAAAAAAGTTTTTAGCGTCGAAGAATGATAAAAAAGTAGCAATCAAATTAAAGTTAGATTCTAGTTCTGCTCCAGGAACATTGGAACTTGAAGCACGTGCCCTTAAAGAAGTGAACAAAAAACGAATTGGTCCAAAATTGTATTATTCTCATTCTGATTTTTTAATCATGGAATTTATTGAGGGAATTTCTTTTGATAAGTTTATTGAGAAGCATGGAAAAGAATCACTTGTTGTTAAAATTGCAGTTCGTAAGTTGCTTGAAGATGCTTACCATTTAGATAAATTGGGATTGAACAAAGAAGAAATGCATCGCCCATATTCAAATGTTCTTGTTTCTGAAACAAATGGCAAAGTAGATGTCACTTTATTAGATACTGAGAAATCAAAGATTTCTGGTATCCATAAAACTCCTCGCGTAGTTTTATTGGATTTTGAACGTTGTCGTAATAGTGAAACACCACAAAACGTAACACAATTAGTTTCTTTTTTGATTAAGTTTAAATTTATTCCAAAAGAAAAAGGCATCAAGCTCGCTGAAGAGTATAAAGGAAATTATTCTTTGGAAGTGTTTGAAAAGATACTTGGATTGTTAAAAGTAAAAAGTAGAAACGTTTAATAATGTTTTTTTCTTTCTTATTTTTGGTGGATGAAGTTTTATGAAATCAAAAGCAGCTGGTTTTTTGTTAGTCGCGATAATTGTTGTTGGAGCACTTTTATTATTTAGTTTGTTTTCAAATAATCTTGGTGATGGAGCAATAGCTGGAGAAGCTGTTCGTTTAGGTTCAGGATGTGTTTTAGAAACAGATAATGGTCTTGATTTGACTAATTTTGGTTTAGTTGAAACATACACTGCTGTTTATGAAGATTATTGTGTGGATTGGACAAATCTTGTTGAGTATTATTGTGATGCAAGAGGCAATGTAATTGAAATTGAATATGAATGTTCTTTAGATGAAAATGTTTGTAGTTCTGGTGCTTGCATTCCAGAAGAAGAAGTTGATACTTCAATATACATAGTAGAATTTGTTGATGAAGGATTCAGTGTTGAAGAATTAACAATTTCTATTGGCGATACTGTGGAATTTGTGAATTCGCGAAAAGACATGCAAGCGATGCTCATTGGTGCGCAAGGACATACAGAAATTAAAAGTGAAAAATTAAATCTTGGCGAATCTTATACTCATCAATTTATTGAAGTAGACCGTTACGTTTTTTGTTGATGCAATTTTATTTCAATATGAATTAATTATTAATGTTGAAGAGTAAAATAGTTTGTTTTTGGAAGTTTATACTTTATAGAAAAGCTTTTAACTTCTCTTTCTTTATTCTTGTTTAGAAATAATAAGTTTAATATTTTAATTATTTCAAAAAGAGGTGTGAAAGATGGTTTCAAAAGTTTCAAGTTTTTTATTTGTAGCATTATTTGTTTCTCTTGTTTTGTTTGCAAGTTCAAATTTTGTTGCAGAAGATTCTTTTATTACAGGAGATGCTGTGCGCGGTGTTTGTATAGAGTCAGATGATGGTCTTGATTATGAGAATTATGGGGAACTTAATCTTTTTACTAAAGTAGTTGGAGATAGTTGTGAAGATGAAGACACTTTAAAAGAATATTATTGTCGAACAGTAACTCCAAAATACAGGCTTTATGATTGTGAAAAAGGAACTAGTTGTCTTGATGGTGCTTGTGTTCCTGATGTAGAATAATTTTTTTATTTTTATTTTTTAAATTTATATTATGTATTCTTAATACATCTCAACTTCTCCATCCATAAAAATACCTTTATGTAATTTTACTGGGCGCCAAGTATCAAACACTAACTCTGCATCAAGCCACGATGCTAATGCTTTTGGGTTTCCAATAGTTGCAGAAAGCCCAATGATTTGTGGTTTAATTCTCGTTTTCAATATTGTAAGAATCACTTCAAGGGTTGGTCCTCTGCTTTGGTCATTTAGTAAATGTATTTCATCAACAACCACTAATTTTATTTGATTAAGCCATGAAACATTATGTCTCATCAATGAATCTAATTTTTCTGTTGTAAGAACAAGTAAATCGTAGTTTGCAAGAAATGGGCTCTTTGAATCCATATCTCCAGTTGACATAACCACTTTGTATTCTGTATTTTCAAGAAGTGATTTGAACTCTTTGAACTTTTCATTAGCAAGGGCACGCAATGGAACCAAATAAATCGCTTTTCCTTTTCCAAGTGTGTTTGCAATTGCCATACTGGCAACAAGAGTTTTTCCTGAAGCAGTTGGTGCACAAATTAGCTGTGATCTTCCATTTAAGTTGCCTGGATTTTGTTTCAATAAGCCAGCTTTGACTGCTTTTTCTTGAATGGGGGTTAAGTTTGGAAATTTTGAATATTCTTCTTTGAAATATTCTGGAAGGGGTAATTTTTGGATCTCCATAAAATTTCTTTAAAATAGAATAAGATATAAAGCTGTTTATCCTCTATTGTTTTACATGGTAGAAATGCTCTGTACTCCATCAAAAATATAGAACTTAGTTCTAGTTGTTCTTTTTGAGGAGTGACTCGCTGAAACAGCAAAATATTTGCTTTTGGTGGCTTTGTTCTACTATTGTGTTTGTTCTCCCCGACGATTTTGCGAAAGGCTTATAAATCGATTTTGAGTATTTTACTCTCATTATGCTCGGTTTGTAGCAGAGACTTGTCTATAAAATCGAATAAGGTCTTCTCCGATTGAAGCCTTTTCGGGATTTTTATAGGACAGACATCTGTTCTCATGTAGAGGATTAAAAAAAATGAAACACTGGAGGTGTTTTGAGTTATGAATACAAAAAACATGGTTAAGAGGCTGGCTGCAGTTGCAACTGGAGCCGCTATGCTGGGAGCAACCGTTATGGGTGCATTTGCAGCAGATTTGAGTGATTACCCAGATATGTTCGTTTCTGACGGAACTTTCGATGGGTATTTCGTTGTGGGAGAATCAGCATCTTCTGTTGATAACCTAGCTATGACTGATATTGCTACAAACATGTGGTATACAGAAGCAGCTGAAGACGGCGAAACAACAACAACAACTCTTGAAGGAGATACCTGGCTTGCAGCAACAAGTTCTAATTTCTTAGAACTTGAAGAGCACGTTTCAAGTGTAGAATCATATTTAGATGATTCCCACATGGATGCTCTTGCAGACGGAGAAGTTTCTAATGCAAAAGGAGTTGCAGAATATGAACAATTTTTGTATCTTAATGGAAGTACAGCAGTTGTAGCTTACCAAGAAGATGATGACGATGCAATTGGATTTTTCTATAAAATTGCGTCAGGTGGAGAAATTGCAAACTATGTTTTGGAATTTACAACTTCATTAGAGTCAGACATTGATTCAAACAGTGTTTATGATGATATTGAAGATGAAACAATTACTATGATGGGTAAAACCTTCACAATTGTTACTGCATCAAACGAATCTTCTGGACCAAAGCTTATTTTAATGGGCGGAGCAGCATCTGACACATTATCTGAAGGGGAAACAGCAACCTACACAGTTAATGATGTAGATTATGAAGTAGAAGTACTTTCTGTAACCAGTACTCAAGTGCAGTTTTCCGTAAACGGTGAAACTACAAGTAAACTTGCAGACAGTGAGACAGATGTACTTGACAACGGAGTTAATATTGGTGTAACTGATCTTACATATCAGGATTATGCTGGTGGTATTCATTCCGTAACCTTCTTTATTGGTTCCGATAAATTAGAACTAAAGCACGGATCTTCAATGAAGTACAATGAAGAAACTATCTCTGACGCTGCTGTGTCAATATCTTCTTCCGAAGCTAGCGGTGATATCGCTATTGATAGGATTGAAGTTCGAATGACTGCAGAAGATGATCTTTACATTGCAGAAGGTGGTGTTCTTAGTGAAGCTGTAAATCTTGATGAACCGCAAGTTCTTCTTACAGGAAACTGGGACATTGAGATGACTGAAGTTGTAGTGGGAGATACTGAAGAAGTAAAACTTTCCTTCTCAGAAAGTGATGAACAAGCAGATCTTAATGTTGTTCTTGCAGATGGAGAAGTAAACATTCCATTGGTTTATGCAAACAGCACAGGAAACCTTGTTTGGGGAGAGAAAGAAGGAGAATTCTTAAGATTCCCTGGGTCTCAAAACATTAAAGATGAGGACTTTTTCATCTTAAGTACAACTGACCCTGATTCTGCAACAACTGATGATCGGTCATACCTTCTTCAGTATAAAGGAGCAGATAAGCCTGGCGATGATAATCCAAAAGTAAGGATTAAAAACGTTGCAACTTCAGAAACATATGAAAGAAGTATGTCATCTGATGGAAGTTTCGACTTGAAACTTGGTGGAACAACATTTAACTTTGTAAACGATTCAGCAACACCTGCTGGTGATACAAAGGATCATTACATCCACTATGCAGATAACACAACTTCAGGAGTATCATATAACAATGAGTCCGCTGCAGGAGTTGTACTTGCACCAGGTATTAGACAGATGTTTAGAACTGCAAGCAACCATGAAGTAGAGATTTTCTCTAACAACACAGGTTCAGCAGCAGCAGAAGCAGGAGCAGGTCTATACAGTGATCTATTGAGCGCAACCGAAATTGGTGTAGTTGTTCGTATAGATGACACAGATTTGTATGATAACGCAACTTTACAAATCGACCCGCATGTTGTATTAAATGCAACCATTAAGCACGACGCTACAAATGGGGAATTAGATACAACTTCAGGAACTGTTAGCTTTGGAACACTTGTAAGTGATCCAGATGATAGTGACTTGCAGTATGGACGAAGCTTATTTGGTGAATTATACACTGTTTCAGCTAGTGGAAACTCAGGTGGACCTAGTCAGTTTACAACAGTAATTCCTGAAAGCCAAGCAGAAGCTAAGTTGTACTTCACAAGCGGAGCTGTTTCTTCAACTACCACAACAAGTGGAAGTGATGGAGACTTATCTCTAGTTCGTGTTGTAGACGCAACCAAACTTGATAGCGAAGTATCTAGTGTTAGTTCACAGAACTTAATCGTTGTTGGTGGACCATGTGTTAACACTGTAGCTGCTGAAATTATGGGCAATCCTAGCGATTGTACAGAAGGATTCAGTGCAGGTGTTGCAATGGTAAAACTCTTCGAAGAAGGTGAAAGTGTTGCTATGCTAGTTGCAGGTTACAGTGGAGATGATACAAGACTCGCAGGACAAGTTCTCGCACACAGATACGATGAACTATCCGGTGAAGAAGTAGAAATCGAAGGTACAACCTACAGTGATGCAAGTATTGGTGAACCATCTGAAGAAGCAGAAGCTGAAGAAGAAGAAGTAGCTGAAGAAGAAGCTGAAGAAGAAGTAGCTGAAGAAGAAGCAACTGAAGAATAGACCCAATAGGGTTTTTTTTCTTTCTTTTTTTTTTCCTTTCTTTTCTATTATTTAATTCTCGATTTTTATCTTTTCTAGTATTTACTCATCTACGATTCGTAAATTATTTAAAGAATATTTGTTCATGATTCTCTATGAAATTGAAGGAATTTGAGGGTAAAAAGCTCTTTGAAGTCTGTCGAATTCCTGTAAGCTTAGGCCTATTAGTTAATTCTGAAATAAGTATAGGCGATTCTGGAGTTGATTTTTCAAAGCCACACTACGCAAAAATTCAAACACTGCAAGGTGGACGGGGCAAAAAAGGTGGAATTCAGCTTGTTAATTCACAATCAGAAGCAGAAGCGTTTGTCACTAAATTTTTAGGCAAAAAGTTTCATGATGAACTTGTTACTGAGATATTATTTGATGAAAAAGTAGATATTGCTGAAGAAGCATATTTGGGCATACTCTTTGATAGCTCTTTGTGCCAACCAGTTTTACTTGTAAGTCAGTCTGGTGGGATTGATATAGAAACTTCTTTGGAAGTGAAAAGAATTCCAATAGATTATACTATTGGGATTTCTGAAAGTGTTTTAAATGAAATTCGAGAAGTTTTTACTTTCAATGAGAAGGCAATTAATTCTTTGTGTGAAATTGTCAAAAAATTATATCATTGTTTTGTAGAGTTTGATTTACGGATGGTTGAAATAAACCCTTTAGTCCTTGATACAAAAGGAAATCTAATCGCAGTTGATTCTGTTGCTGTTCTTGATGATGATGCTCATTTTCGATGGAGCAAAAAAGTTAAGTTCTCTGAGAGAACAGGAATTCGTTTAGCAACAAAAAGAGAACTTGCTGCTCGTGAAATTGATAGAGAAGATTATCGCGGCGTTGCTGGGAAAACATTTCTTGATTTAGATGGAGATATTGCAATTCTTACAAGTGGTGGTGGCGCTTCAATGACACTTATGGATACACTAACAACTCTTGGTGGAAAACCAGCAAACTTCACTGAATATAGTGGAAATCCTCCACGAGAGAAGGTTGAGAAACTAACAAGAATTGTTCTTGATAAAAAAGGGTTATCTGGTCTCCTTGTTGCTGGAGTTATTGCAAACTTTACAAATATTAAAGAAACTCTGCAAGGAGTTGTAGATGTGTTAACTGAAGTTAAACCAGATTTTCCCATTGTTATTCGAAGGGCAGGACCACATGATATTGAAGCAAAAGAAATGCTAATGCAAGTAAAAAAAGAACATAAACTCGATATTCATTATTTTGACGAAACTCTGCCACTTTCAAAAGCAGCTGAAGTCATTGTAACACTTTCAAATCAGTATAAAGACAAAAATTCAGTTATTAGTGGTGATAAGTCATGAGTATTCTCATAGATAAAAATACAAGGTATTGTATTCAAGGAATAACTGGGAAACAAGGGTCAAGGGCATGTGTGTCAATGCAACTCTCTCATTCAAACGTTGTTTGTGGAGTTACACCAGGGAAGGGAGGCCAAGAAGTTGAAGGTGTCCAAGTTTACAATAGTGTTTCTGAAGCACTTTCTGCAGGGCATGTTATTGATTGTAGTGTTATTTATGTTCCCCCACGTTTTGCAAAGGGAGCTATTGTTGAAGCACTTGAATCTGGAATAAAATTGGTAAATGTTATAACAGAAAATATTGCTGTTCATGACATGGCATATTGTATATCTTTATCCAAAAAAAAAGGAGCACGAATAATTGGTGCAACTTCTGCTGGAATTTATTCTGTTGGGCAAAGTAAATCAGGAAGCATTGCAAGTGGTAAAGCAGCAAAAGCTTTTACTCCAGGAAGTATTGGTGTTATATCTCGTAGTGGAGGAATGAGTTCTGAAACTTCACTCGTTCTTTCTCAATCTGGTCTTGGACAATCAACTGTAATAAGTATTGGTAGTGATATTTTAATGGGAACACGTTTTGTAGATTTAGTAAAACTATTTGAAAACGACGATGATACAGAAGGAATAGTTCTTTTCGGTGAAATTGGTGGGAATAGTGAAGAAGATTTAGCTGATTATTTGAAAGATCGTTTAAATGAGGGTAAACCATTTTCAAAACCAATAGTTGCTTTTATTTCAGGAGAATTTGCAGCAGGATTTACTGATATTTCTCTTGGGCATGCTGGAGCTATTATTGAGGGTGGTAAAGGCACACGTGCAAGTAAGGTCCACTCTCTTACTGAAGCAGGTGTTATTATCGCAAAATATCATCATGAAGTAGGAGAACTTATGAAATTAGAACTTGAAAAGAAAAATGTTTAATTAATTTAAAAAAAGGTGAAACCAATGAAACATATGGAATTTCAAACACGAATATCAAAGATGAACACTAGTGATGAAGCAAAACCAATGCATGAAATTAGGGGCAAGCGCTTAAGTGAATTACTTGAGAAAAAATCATTTTCAGAAACTATTTTTCTTTTGCTTTCTGGACGAGAAGCATCACTTACAGAATCTGCTCTTTTTGATAAAATGCTTCTTTCAGTAATTGATCATGGAATGGGAACGACATCAAGTATGGCTAGCCGTTTTGTGGCTTCTGGAGGTAACAGTTTACATGTGGCTGTTGCTGGAGGAGTTCTTAGTATTGGAGATTATCATGGTGGGGCTATTGAAAAAGCAATGCAGCAATTTTATTCTTGGTTTTCTTTAAGTGAAGAAGAGTTGAAAGCAGAACTTGAGCGCAAACTTGCAGCAAAAGAAACAATTTATGGTTTTGGACATAAAGTTTACAAATACGGGGATCCCAGAGTTGAAGTCTTACTTAATGAATCTGCTAAATTAGGATTTGAGTCTAAGTATTTGCATCTTAAAGATGCTGTAGAAGGAGCATTTAGCCATGTTAAAGAAAGAACTATCCATATCAACATTGATGGGTTGTTAGCTATATTTTTATGCGACTTTAACTTTAATCACGTACTTGGGAAGGGTATCTTTTTAATTGGGAGAGTTCCTGGACTTATTGCACAATCTCATGAAGAATTAGTTCATGAAAAACCAGTAAGGCGAGTTCCAGAAGATAGGATAGAATTGATTGAACCTTCTTCAGATGAAATGCAAGGAGAGGAATTAGATCTTAAAGAATAAATTAAGAAAATGGAATTAATAGATATCAGGTTAGCACTTTTATTTTTGCTTGTTTTTAGTGTAAGCTATTTTTCATTGTCTTTTTGGGTCAGCCGTGCTAAAAAAGCAGGCTTAGTTGGAAAAGATGTTCATAAATCACATCACCCGGAAGTAGCTGAAATGGGTGGACTTCCAGTTGTCTTTTCATTTATTGTTGGTGCATTCTCATACCTTGCAGTTCGAGTTTTTATTTTTGGAAGTCAAGAATTTAGTGCATCTCTTTTTGCAGTTGTTCTAGCTGTACTTCTTGCTTCAGTAATTGGTATGGTAGATGATATTTTGGGATGGAAAATTGGGCTAAAGCAATGGCAGAAACCAGCACTCACACTCCTTGTCGCATTTCCAATTATGGCGGTTGATGCAGGAGTTAGGATAATGAGTATTCCATTTATTGGCCAAGTAGATTTAGGGTTATTTTATCCACTTGTTGTTATACCAGCAATAGTTCTTGTTGGTACGAATGGTACCAACATGCTTGCAGGGTATAATGGTCTTGAATCTGGTCTTGCAGGGATGATTATTGCAACACTCGGATGGTTATCATATATCAATGGATCTGCATGGATAAGCGCTCTTTGCGCTTTGATGCTTGTTAGCATATTTGTGTTTTGGCTCTTTTTCAATCGTTATCCTTCAATTGTGTTTCCTGGTGACACATTTACTTATGGAACTGGTGCGTTTATAGCAGCAGTAGTTATTTTTGCAGATTTGGAAAAAGCATTTATCTTATTGTTTATTCCATTTGTAATTCAATTCTTCTTGAAAGCTCGAGGGAAATTCAAAAAAGAGAGCTTTGCTTCAGTCAAAGAAGATGGTTCTCTTGGCCTTCGCTATGAAAAATTATATGGTTTGGAACATGTTGCTTTGTTTATCTTGTCTAAGATGAAATTGGTTGTTACTGAAAAAAAAGTTGTTGGAAGTTTATTACTTTTTCAATTATTATTTGTTATTATAGCACTTATTTTTTAACTATTGAATACAATTATAAATTCGTTTATGGAAATATCTTGAGAACACGACAAACATGGAAAAAAGAAAAATATGTGCAATAATCCCTGCATTTAACGAAGAGAAACATCTAGATCAAGTTATTTTGGAGACTAAAAAACATGTTGATTTTGTTATAGTTGTTGATGATGGAAGCAGTGATACGACTGCAGAGATTGCAGAAAAAAGTGCAGACATATTTTTGCGGCATTCAATTAATGGCGGAAAAGGAGTTGCTCTCCAGACTGGATTTTTATGTGCCAAACGTGAAGGGGCAGACATAATTGTTACAATAGACGCTGATTTACAACATGATGCTTCAAAGATACCTGATTTTGTTTCTACTCTTGATGAAAAAAAAGCAGATATTGTCATTGGGGCACGTGGTCTTGGAAAGTCTGCACCTATTGTGTATCGTTTTGGAAATTTTGTGTTAAACACAACATTTCGATTACTTTATGGGCAGAAAATTACAGATACTCAGTCTGGCTACAGGGCTTTTCGAATGTCAACGTATTCTAAGTATTCTTGGCAAAGTTCAGGATATGATGTTGAGACAGAGATGCTTACAAATGCTAGAAAACATGGTCTTAAACTTTGTGAGATACCAATAGCAACCAAGTACCATAATTCATATAAAGGCACAACCATCTTTGATGGAGTGAAGATTTTTTGTAAAATGTTGCTTTGGAGAGCGTAATTAAAAATGGAAATATTACTACAGGGAATTGGATTCGCATTTGCATTATTCATGCTTTACATAACGTTTACTCAATTTAAACGAGGAGATTTAACTAGTAAAGATCTTGCTCTTTGGGGAGCAGCCTGGGTATTTTTGGGAGTAGTAATTCTTTTTCCTCAAGTTCTTGAAATCTTTGCAGGAAGTCTATCTGTTCAAGGCGCATTACAATTTATTATTTTGATTAGTATAGGTTTTTTGTTTGTTGTTAGTTTTATTGTTTATCAGAAAATGCGAAAGCAGGAGATGAAAATCAATAAATTGATCAGTGCAGTTGCCATTGAACAACAAGGCATGTCTAAAAAAGTGAAGGAGAAGTAAAATGGCTCTTTGTGTTCTCACTGTTGATTTAGAAGGAGATCTTGATACAAAAGAAACTGTTTCATTAGAAAAAATCGTCCCTCGATTGCTTGATTTGTTTGAGGAGCGTAAAATTCACGCAACATTTTTTGTAGTTTCTGAGTTATTACATACACACAAAGATCTTATTTTAAAAATTCAATCTAAAGGTCATGAGATCGCATCACATTCACAAACACACTCATTTTTGAATTCAAAAAATAGTTTAAAAGAGATACAAGAGTCCCGAAAAGAATTTTTGTCTTTAGGGATTCATGTTTATGGATTTCGTGCTCCAAGTTATATCACTGCAAATACGCATTTTGCTAATTTGAGGGAAAGTGGGTATTCTTATGACTCTTCACTTGCAGCTTTTTGGCCAGGACGCTACCATAATTTATGGATGGGTTTTCATCCTCGTCCATTTGTTCAGAGATTGCAAGGAAAAAAAGGGTTGCGTCACAGACAAATTGTTGAACTTCCAATGCCAACATTCATATGGCCATTTATTAATTCTGGACTTTCTTATCTTAAGTTGTTTGATCCAATCTCACGTTTTTTCCCTCTGCAGTACATGTTTTATTTACATCCATGGGAGTTTTTGGAGAAAAGCCAATTGCCTTCGCGTGGTTTTTTAGGTTCATTGTTGCAAAGAAATTGTGGTGCTCGTGCTTGGTGGTTGTTTAAAAAGTTTTTAACTCGAAATGAGCGCTGTGGGACAGAATGGGTAACTTGTTCAGAGTATATTCGTCGTAAAGGTTTAGGTAAGTAATTTCTTTTCTGTTATCTCTTCTTTCTTTTGTTCCTCTCTAATCTTTTTAATATAAAGTCTGATGCAACAGCTAAACTCCCACTTTCAACTGCTCCAAGATTAAATCCATAGTATAAAGCTAAGCCTAATACTCCAACCCTTAGAATTGTTGCTCCTAAAAGGCCCCATTCATAACTTTGTATTTTTCCATCTTGCAGAGAGTTCTCAATCCACCCAGCTATGTTACGTAAAGTTGCTGCAAGAAGAATTACAGAAATACTTATGTCTAAAGCCATTTTATAGATTAAGTTGATTTGTTATTTAAATATTGTTGGGGATTGTTTTAATCTTAATTATTATCTCACACTAGGATACCCTTTACTAACTCCTTGTTTAGATAGGACAATTTGCCAGAGTTGAGCGTTTCTTGCCCTAAAATTTCCGGCACAAGCAAGTAAATAATATTCCCACATACGATAGAATCTCTTATTGTAATTTGTTTTTATTTTGTCCCAATTTTTTGTAAAATTTTCATACCAAACCATTAATGTTTTATCATAATCAGCCCCAAAATTGTGCCAATCTTCAATTAAGAATAAACTTTCTGTAGCTGATGTTACTTGTGCTTCAGAAGGTAGCATGGAATTTGGAAAAATATATTTGCTTATCCAAGGTTCAGTTGTTGTAACTGATCTGTTTTTTCCTATTGTGTGAAGAAGGAATAATCCATTTGTTTTAAGAGATCGATTTACAACTTCCATATATTCTCGATAATTTTTGTATCCAACGTGTTCAAACATGCCAATAGAAATAATGTGATCAAATTTCTCTTTAATGTCTCTGTAATCTTGTATCCTAATTTCAATTGGTAACCCTTTGCAAACTTCTGTTGCAAGTTTTGCTTGCTCTTTAGAAATTGTTACCCCTACAACTGACACTTGATATTTTTCTGCAGCAAACTTCGCAAAACTCCCCCATCCACACCCAATATCTAATATTTTCATACCTGGTTTTAGATTTAATTTTTTACAAATAAGATCTAATTTGGCTTCTTGTGCTTCATTTAGATTTGTTGCATTTTTCCAATATCCACAACTATAAGTCATCCGATCGTCTAACATTAATTTGTAAAGATCATTTCCGACATCATAATGTTGCTCACCAACAACTTTAGATCTAGATTTATTTTGAAGATTTAGAAATTTAGCTTTCATTAAATGAAATAACACATGTTTTTTCTTTCTAATCTTAACATCTAATTTTGCCCTGAAAATTTTCTCAAAGAATTGATCTAAATTTTTACAATCCCACCAACCATCCATATATGATTCCCCAAATGCAAGTGACCCTCCTGCTAATACTCTTTGATATAGTTTAGAATTATGAACTTGAATGTCCCATGGATTTTCTCCATTTATTTCAACTCCTGCAAGGGATAAAAGCTCTTGAACAG
>CAYTOG010000004.1:0-45802 GCA_964439765.1 uncultured Methanosarcinales archaeon | reverse complement strand
TCTTCGTCTATTATTTTATTTTTTAACTTTTAATTTGTTTTTTGTTTTACTTTTTTATTTTTACTTTTGTTATTTTATTCATTATTTTAGTTGTCTTTTTTACTCGATAAATGTAACCACACAACTGCCGCTTGTTTTTTCATTTAATGTGTCAATAGTTTCTTGTACAAGACCCGCTGGCACTTCAATTGTTGGTTGCCATGCCCCAGTATTTGTCCAATCCTCTTTGATTAGTTTTGTTTGGCTTCTGATGAAGTGATTTAGTGCTCCAACATATTGGGCTTGTACTGTAACCATTAGTTGTTTTTGTTCAATCTTCAATGGAATGATTGGTCGAAGTTTTGAGAGAATTTCATCAAATTGTGATTCAATTGTTTGATTATCTTTGATTTGCACTTTTGCTTCATTTAATGCAGCATCAATTCTTGTTATTGGATGGGGTAAATCTGTTTTTGGATCAACTGCAAGTGTATGAATTTTATGAATTAATTGTTTTCTTTTTTGTTCTCTTTCTTTGTTTCTTTGATCAGAAGTTGATTGTAACTCACCGTTTGTTATTATGATTTTCGCAATTTCTGTTTTGTTTGTTGTTTTGAAAACTTCTTCTAATTCTGCTGTGCTTGCAAGTTGACCTCGTTTTGCATCGACAAATATGTCTTCTGATTTCAGAGCTTCTGCTACATTGTTGAGTCTCCCTTCTTTGAAATCTTTTGCTTGATGTGGATCAATGCTGATCTCAAATGTTTTTCCACTGCGCTTTATCCGCGCGAGAATCATAGAATCTGACATAGTATACCTGTTCTTTTTTCTCTCGTAATTGAAGAAGAGAAGCGCATTCTATATAAAGGTTGCTGAAGAGAGAAGAAGAAAATTAATTGAATCCCTATTTAATCTACAAAAAAAATAATTTAAAAAATAAGAAAGAAAAGAAAACATCTACTTTGCTAATTTCTTAATTTGATCTGTTGCGAGCATTTCTACTTTCTTAGTCTCACTTCTCACAACTGCGACATCACAAGTGTTAATATCAAACTCCCCCTTAAGTGCTTCTTTGAGTGCTTCAACACCTAATTTCACAGCGTCGTTAACTCCAAGAGATGATTTCCACTTCTTTTGAAGAATTTGTTCAACTTCAGTATCATGTTCCCCTATTGCTGCTGCCTTATACTGGAAATATAAACCATATGGTTCTGTTAAGAAAAGTTTGATTGTACCATCTTCTTCAACTCCAGCTACAAGTAAAGACACACCAAATGGTCTTAAACCAGCTGATTGTGTACAAATTTGTTTAAGATCACAAATGTCTTTTACAATCGAAAGAATATCAATTTTACCATTGTATGTCACAAAATGTTGTTGTGCTTTTAGTTGGCTTCTGTCAACTAAAACTCTTGCATCAGAAATAATTCCAGATGCCATTGTTACAATATGGTCATCGATAGGGAATGTTTTTTCTATCGCATCAGCTATCATCAATTTTGAATTTACTCGTTTATCTGCAACCAGGACTACTCCATCTTTACAAGTGATCCCTAATGCAGTGGAACCTTGCTTTACAGTTTTCTTCGCATACTCAACTTGTAATAATCTCCCATCAGGAGAGAACATGGTGATGCTACGGTCGTAGCCCATCCGATCTGCCATTTTCATACTCATACTATCAACTCCTCAAAATCTTAATGAATACTCGTTTACCTAGTTGTTTTTAAGTCTTTCCTAACCCTAGTTTAAGTACCCATCCTTGCTTTAAGCTTTTTTATTATCCCACTAGTTGAAATCGAGTTTATTGTCACAGGTGTTTCTTTGATCTCCCCCATCAGTGCCATTGCTACCTTAAGTTCATCAGTGTATTTGTGATTTATTTTAATAATTATTTCTTGTGTTTCTTCATTGAATGTTTCTTTGACAATCATTGGTGATGCTTTCGCGTACATAAAGATTCCAAAACAGTTGATTAGTTGCGCTTCAATTGCATCAAGTACTTCACGTTTCCAGAATTTTTTATTCTCGCCATTTGGCACTATTTTAAACAAGACATAACGTTTCCTTTGTTTAAGTGTTGGTTGAAGTTTCATTGTCTTTTAAGAGAAATTGGTTCTTAGAATTATAAAACTGTTGCTTTGATTTGGCTAACTCTTGGATTCTTATTAATTAATTGAGGTAATCTTTAAATACCTAAGAAATCTTATTCGTTCTTGATGGAGACGTTAACAACTTATTTTCTCACAGTCGTTGTAGTGTATGTTATTGTCATGGCTGTTCTTTTCTATCTCGATAAGAAAAATTTGATTCAACATAAAAAATAAAATAATAGACGAAGAGGAACAAAAAAAATGTCAAGTGAAATAACTATAGAACATAGGGCAGTTGTAATCCCTGGGCAAGTATTAGCTACAGGAATGGATTATCTGCCTGGCGATGAAACATATCGCGATGGCGAGACTATTCGCTCAAAAGTACTTGGCCTTGCTAATGTAAATGGCAGGGTAATGAAAGTAACTGCACTTAGTGGACCATATGTCCCAAAAGAAGGAGATATTATTGTTGCAAGAGTAACTGATATCTTAATGTCTGGATGGAGAGTTGATACAGGAACACCATACAGTGCAATGTTAAATGTAAGAGATGCAACACAGCGTTTTGTACGTAAGGGAGAAGACTTAAGCAAGATTCTTGAAATAGGGGATTATGTTGTAGCAAAGATTACAAATGTTACAAGTCAAAACCTAATTGATTTAACTATGAAAGAACCAGGGTTGTTCAGAATCAGAGCAGGTAGAATCATTAAAGTTGGATCTCAGAAAGTGCCACGAATAATTGGAAAGCGTGGAAGTATGATCAGCTTAATTAAAGATTATACCTCATGTAAAGTTGTCGTTGGACAAAATGGCTCAGTGCTAATTGATGGAGAAACAAGTTCAGAAGAACTTGCAGAGAAAGTAATCCGGATGATTGAAGAGTTAGCACATCAAAGTGGCTTAACAGAAAAAATTGAAGGCTTCTTGAAAAAGAATGGAAAGAAAAGAGTAGCAGCGAAACCAGCTGCAAAACCAGTAGCGAAACCATTTGTAAGAGAAGAAGCAAAAAACGAACGCAAAGAATAATTATTAACGAGGTATAATAAAAAAATGGCTTATACAAAAAGATTAGACGGACGTAAATTCGACGAATTACGCCCAATGGTAGCTAAGGCAGGAATAATTCAAAACGCTGACGGCTCAGGATATTTTAAAATGGGAAAAACTGAAGCATACGCTGCAGTATATGGCCCACGAGAATTACATCCAAGATTTCTACAAAATCCAAAAAAAGGAATCATTAGATGTCATTATAACATGATGCCTTTTTCAGGAACAGGAACAAGAATTCGTCCTGGAACAAAAAGACGTAGTCAGGAAATTGGAATGGTAATGGAACTAGCTTTAGAGCCAGTTGTTGAACTAAAAGATTTCCCAAACAGTGTTGTAGATGTCTTTGTGGAGTTTCCAACAACAGATGCTGGGACAAGATGTGCTGCAATTTCTGCAGTAAGTATAGCGCTCGCTGACGCAGGAATTCGTATGAAAGATATGATCTCTTCAGTTGCAATGGGTGAAGTTGATGGAGCAGTATGCGCTGATTTAACATATAATGAAGAAGCATATGATGGTGTAGTTTCAGATATTCCAGTAGCAATGATTCATGGAACAAAAGAAATCACCTTGTTACAAATGGATGGTGAAATTACTAAAGAAGCGTTAATTAAATCTTTAGAAGCAGCTAAAAGTGCAAATGATAAAGTTTATGCATTACAAAAGCAAGCTTTACAAGAAAGATTTTCTGGTAACAGCGAGGGCGCAGCAAAAGGGTCTGCTAAAGGATCTAAGGGGGTGCCAAAATGATAGTAAACGCAAAAGCAATTCCAAGTTTAGCAGCTAAAGGCATGCGGCTTGATGGAAGAGATATGTTGGAATACCGTGGACCAATTGAAGTAGAAACCGGTATTGCTGGAACAGCTGAAGGTTCAGCAAGAGTAAGAATTGGTGAAACAGTTGTAATAGCTGGGGTAAAACTTTCATTAGAAAAACCATACCCTGACACACCTGAAGAAGGGGGAATTATGATAAATACTGAGTTAACTCCTCTTTCCAGTCCAGAGTATGAATCTGGACCACCAAGGATGAAAGCAATAGAGATTGCACGTGTTGTTGATAGAACAATTCGCGAATCAAAGGCATTAGACGTCAAAAAATTGTGTGTCAAAAAGAACGAACTTGTATGGTTTGTCAGTGTTGATGTAGTATCAATTAATGATGCAGGAAATATTTTTGATGCAGCATCACTTGCAACTCTTGCAGCTTTAAAGAGTGCAAATCTTAGAGACTTTGATCCAGAAACAAAAGCGGTAGATTACAAGAGTAAAACTAAGAAAAGTTTACCACTCTCAAAATCTCCAATTGCAGTGACAGTCTATAAGGTTGCAGGAAAATATCTTGTTGATCCAACAAGTGAAGAAGAGCAATGTTATGACGCAAGACTAACAGTTGGTTCAGATGAGAAAGGGATAATCTCTGCTTTGCAAAAAGGTGGTGAACATCCACTTACTATTGACGATGTATCAAAAATGGTTGACATCGCTTTAGAGAAGGCAGCTGTACTTAGAAAAGTATTTGAAAGTGCAACAAAGTAAGAGAATATCAAATCACTGGAGTGAAGGCGAACATCTTTAATGCTGATTCAGCCAGCACAAAAGTGATTTTATTTTTATTTTTATTTTTTTAATTTCAAACACAAAGGCTTAAAAACAGACACTAAAATGAGGATAAACTAATGGCAGCAAAAAAGAAAGCAGAATCCAAGGAAATTCAGCAATCTCCAAGTGACTTTAGTAAATATGAAAAAGCACGAATGGTAGGTTCGCGTGCTCTGCAACTTTCAATGGGAGCACCATTTCTCTTAAAATTAAGCAAGAAAGATCTCGAGGGTCTGCAGTATAATCCAGTCAGAATTGCACTTCGTGAATTTGAAGAGGCAGTACTTCCAATCACTGTACGAAGGCCAGTGCCTGGAGAGTAAAATCATTATTATCTTTTTCTTTTATTTCAATATTAGTGGGTATTAACATGACAAATATCAAGATAAATAACTGTATTACTAAAGAAAAGCTCGATAAATACTTCTCTATAACTTCTGAAGCCCTTACTATGGTAAAGAACAATTTTACCAGTGAAAGTCCAGAAAAACAACTATTAGCAGCAGATTTTTTTGATATGGCTGAGCGTTATTATAAAGATGCAGAACACTTCAAAAAGGCGAAAAATGATTGGGTTTTGGCCTTCGCAGCCCTCAATTATGCCCATGGTTGGCTGGATGCTGGAGCCAGAGCAAAATTATTTGTCGTCAAAAACTCAAGACTTTTTACAGTAGATGGCCCATATGAATGATGTGACTTAAACTGTTGCCACTTTTTAGTAGAAAATAAACCAAAAGGTTTATAAATAAGTATACTTCTATAGATTTATCACGGTATAATAATAACTATCAGTGGCAATTAAGAATATCATTTATGGAGGATTATTAAAATGATTGTAGGGCAAGAATTACTCGGAAAACTCAAGGACTTTGGTCTAAATTCCTATGAAAGTAAACTGTGGGTGGCACTATTAAGTAGGGGAGTTTCAACAGCGGGTGAGTTGTCAGACATTTCAAATGTTCCAAGATCCAGAACTTATGATGTTCTTGAAAGTTTAGAGAAAAAAGGATTTATTGTTGTAAAAATTGGTAAACCAATAAAATATTTAGCAGTACCTCCAGCTGAAGTTGTTGAGCGTGTTAAAAAGCGTGTAATGGTTGAAGCTGAAGAAAAAAACCAATCACTTTCAAAATTAAAAGAGAGTAAAGTTTTAACTGAGTTAAATTCATTGCATACTGATGGTGTACGTTTAGTTGATCCAACAGACAAATCAGCTTCTTTTAGGGGACGTGAAAAAGTCTATGATCATTTGAATATGTTAACCAAAGGAGCAAAAAAATCAATTCATTTGATGACAACAGGTGAGGGCTTAGGTCGTAAAGAAGGAGCTCTTTGGAATCAACTTAAAAAAGCAAATTCTCGTGGAGTAAAAATTAACATTGCTGTTCCAAGTGGAACAAATAAAAAAGTCATGAAGCGATTTTCTGAAATTGCAACTGTGAAAGAGAGTAAAATGGCAGATGCAAGATACTGTATTGTTGATGGTAAATCTCTTACAATGATGATGACTGATGAATCAACACATCCAAGCTATGACAGCGCAGTGTGGGTTGAAGCACCATATTTTACAAAACACTTTGTGAGTATGGTTGAGAAGCATTGGTAATTTTTTTTGTATTAATTTCCTTATTTTCTTATTTCCTTATTATATCTACCACCAAACCTTTAAGAACTCATTCTGATTAATATTTTCTACAATGTCAAACTACAATCTAAAACAAGTCATTCTTGTGAGAAGTGATCTACGCCTTCCAAAAGGAAAACTTGCAGCACAGGCAGCTCACGCAAGTGTAGAAGCTGTTTTAAGGTGCGATGCTGCAGTGGTTGCAGAGTGGCGTAAGCAAGGTATGGCCAAGATTGTTCTAAAAGTAATAGATGAAAAAGAACTTACAAATTACTTTCAAAAAGCAAAAGAAAATGGAATTTCAGCATCACTCATAACTGATGCTGGCCATACAGTTGTGGCTCCGGGAACTAAAACTTGTGTAGGAATAGGTCCTGAAGAAGAAGAAGTAATTGACAACCTCACAAAAGAGTTAAAGTTGTTGTGAGGAAAAGATTATATTTTTTAATATTCTTAAAATTAGAAAAAACCAACCTCTCCCAAAGATTTAAGTATCAAAGATGTTTATATGAAAACATGGGAATATTTAGAGTTCTAAGTTTACATGTGTTTCATCGAAGGAATTTCACAAAAGAAGCTTTATTAGAAGGCCAAATACATTTCCATTTACAAGATTTACACCATGCGATGGTGCAAAAGGAGGCACTAATAAAAGCCCTACAGAAATATGAACAAGAGGGTGGAAGATGGGTTGTAATTGGAGCTGGCTTAGGAAGAATGGAAAAGAAAAGAGCATTAGAATTCTTAGAAGCCCGTGAAAAAGAAATACAAGAGATACTCAAAAAAATTGTAATAGAAGAGAAACAAAGTGCAATGACTCAAAAAAAGATTCGTTTTATGCTTTTAAATCCTGATTTGCATAGGGGCATTAGAGAATCAAAACGCTATTAATTCTATCTACCTCTGAGAAGCAAAAAGAGACAACTTTATCTAAGCCGAATAGCTTCCAAATTCTTAGGAACTATTGTCTCAATTCTCTGCTGCTTATGAATAGACGATGCAAGATCTAAACAACGGCTAGCTTCACCATGTTGTACTATTACTTTACGTGGTTTTGGTTTAACTCGTTTGACATAGTTCATCAATTGTCGTCTATCTGAATGATTAGTAATTTCAATTTTATGTACTTCCATGTTTATATGAAGAACTTGCATTTTGTTTCCTTCACGAAAGCTAATTTCTTTGTCTCCTTCTCGAATGCGGTGTCCAAGGCTTCCCTTTGGTTGATAACAACTAAAGACCAAACTATTTTTCTTCCCTTCAGCTAATTTTCGAAGGTACTCAACTGATGGTCCACCAGCAAGCATTCCTGACGTTGCTAAAATAAGACATGGTTCATCTTTTAGAATAACTTCTTGTCTTTCTTTGTTAGAACCAACTCTGACAAAAATATTTGATAAAAATGGATTATTCTCTTTGTGGAAAATTCGATCCCGGATATCTTTATTCAAATATTCTGGATACGCAGTATGAATTGCAGTAATATCCCAAAGCATTCCATCAATGTATACTGGTGCATTTGGAATCTTTTTTTCACGGATTAATTTTTCAACAATAACCATTACTTCTTGTGCTCGCCCAGAACCAAGAACTGGCATTAACACTTTACCTCCGCGCTCAAAGGTACTTTTAATAATTTCAGCAGTGAGTTCATCAGCTTCTTTTTCAGCCATCACATTGCCACGCCCACCATACGTTGATTCAATAATAATAGTCTCTACTCGAGGAAATTGTGTGTGTGTTGGAGCAAGAACATTTGTCTTTCCATATTTCATATCTGCAGTATACACAAGGTTATGTAATCCATTTCCAATATTGAGATGGGTTACACAACTTCCAAGAATGTGTCCTGAGTTGTAAAATGTAAGGCGCACATCTGGAGTAATGTCTGTTACAGTATCCCATGAGACCGGTACACAATGCAGAACAA
The DNA here is from genome assembly GCA_964439765.1 of uncultured Methanosarcinales archaeon. GTDB lineage: Archaea > Nanobdellota > Nanobdellia > Woesearchaeales > GW2011-AR9. The sequence continues at coordinate 37,516 of CAYTOG010000004.1, read as the reverse complement.
AATTTTTAACATCTTCGCTTGTAAAAATTGGGTCTTTACCTTCATTGCGTTGAATTTTGATCATATCTAATTGTAACAGTGCGGAGACATCTCTTGTTGGTGCGGTGCAATATACTGGGCCACGATAGCCATATTTGTACAAATATGGAACCAGACCACTATGGTCAAGGTGTGAATGAGATAATATGACTGCATCAAGTTCACTTATGTTAAATTCTGGTGCATCCAAAAAAGGATACGATTCAGGTCCTTCGTCTTGTCCAGGATCAATACCACAATCTAAAATAACTCGTGACTCTGGTGTTTGTAAGTACAAACAACTTCGTCCAACTTGGCGCCCTGCACCTAAAAATGTTAAACGAACCCATTCATGTTTTTTTGCTCGAAGCCACCCATCATATACCCTATGGCCTGTTTTAGCAAGGAACTTCTTACGATAATCTGCATTTTCATAAAGAACTGAACGAACACTTTCAATAAGTTTACAGCGAATTGGTGGCATTCGTTTAACAGTTGGGACCCAAAGAGTTTTCGCCTTAATGTTTTTTAGAACTTCACCACCTCTGCCAATAATAAGGCCTGGTTTATCTGCGTGAATAATCACAACAGAACGTGGAGGATCAAAAATAAGATTTTGCATACCTGCTTCTTTTGGAATAATTTTTTTAAGTGCAATTTTAGCATCTTCTTGAGTCATACAAATAGATGGGTCGGGTCTAAGTTCAATTCGTTTTTTGAATTCTTTTACAAGATCTCTAATAGTGCCTTTATTGTCTAAAAAGAAATCTTTATCTTTTGTGTACAGGACAATGTTAGCTGCTTCAAACGTTGCTTCAGAAACGCTTTTCTTTGGTAATTTTTCAACAATTTCTTTGAGAATATCTCCCATTATAATCTACCCTTTCATATTTTATTTGTTTTTTAAATTAATTTTTTGTGTGTAATGTTCTATAGTACTCTAGAACAATTCTTTTTATTCATATCACCCATAACTACACCCAAGATAATGAATAAATAAGGAAAAAAAAGATGACACCATAGTTTAGAATCTATGGCATAACTTACAAGCTATAACGTAGCTCACGAACTTCCACTTTTTCAACGGAATTAGGTAAAACAACTGCAACTTCAATTCCATTACCAGAGTATGTATCTCGTTGAAGGGCTGCGTTAATTGCTTTTGTTGCAAGTGCAATTCCTTCTTTTACAGTAAGGTTTGCTGTGTATTGACTTTCAAGGACGCCGTATGCAAAAACAGATCCAGAGCCACTACTCACATAATCTGGAACATGAGTTACACTTCCATCTGGGAATAAATCATACAAATGTACTCCTTTGGAATCTCGTGCACCAAGTAAAAAGTGTGCAACTGCTGGCATCATGCTCATTCGGCGGATGCTTGAATACAACAAGCCACCAAGTAAGTTAGCAGCTTCTTTTGCTGTTGGAAATTTGCCTGTGCGCATTTCCTTAAGTTTTAATTCAGCTTTAATAAGTTTGATTAAGAGCTGTGCTTCAGATACTGATCCTGCGATAGTACACGCAAAATAATCTGAAAGTTTGTGTACCTTTTCAGCTCGTTTATCGACAATCAAATTGCCCGCGGTTGCTCGCCTATCTGCTGCGAGAACAACACCATCTTTACATTTAATACCAATTGTTGTAGTTCCTGTTTTTAACATCTTCTCCATAATAACACCTTGAGAATCAGAATGCCATCCATTCTGTTTATACCCTTGCAAATCCAAAGATTCTTTTTAAATCTTTCTGAATAACTTGGGGTCACTAGCCACTCACCCACAAGTCTTTAATAGCAGCAAAAGAATCTATATTCTTATGCCAAAAATCAGTTTTTTCCCAATAGATTTTGAATACAAAGAGGACAATGAGCAAGGGCAGATATACATATTCGGAAGAGAAAGCACGAAGAAGGAAAATAAAGGGAAAAAGCTTTGCATCAAAGTACCCCACAATTCGTATTGCTATTTGAGGTTGGGTGGAATAGATGAAAAGAAGCTAAAGAAATTTCTACAAGACTCCAACATAAAAATAACAAAAATAGAAAAAGTAAAAAAACGCCTATTTGCCGAAACAGAAGAATTCTTGAAAATTACTGTTCTTGCATTTAGTGCAATAAAAAAAATAGAACAAGCACTTGCAAAACGAGAAGTAGAAGTTTTTGAAGCTGACATTGAGCCTGTGCAGAAATTTATTGTAGATAACAAGATAACTCCTCTACAAGAATTGGTATGCCAGGCTGAAGAACTAGATGGCACGAAAAAAATTACAGTTCCTTTATATCAAGCGATTCCTGGATCTTTCACACACAAAAGTGAGGAGCGTTACACAAATCCAACAATTCTAAGTGTTGACATTGAAACATACAACGAAACAATGTCAATTGATATGGATAAGAATCCTATTTTAATGATTGCTCTTTATGGAAAAAACAAAGACGGAAAAATCACAAAAAAAGTTATAACTTACAAAACATTCAAAACAAAACACAAATACATCGAACACTTAAGTAATGAAAAAGAAATGCTAGAGCGAACAGCAGAAATAATTGAAGAGTTTGATCCAGACATAATTACATCTTACTTTGGTGATGGTTTTGATTTACCTTACATAGCAAAACGTGCAGAAAAGTTTGGTGTACATTTCAACATAGGAAAGGACCACTCTAACATCCAACTTCCACGAAATAAAAGAAGGGCAAGAATTGTAGGAATCCCTCACATTGATATTTTTAAATTTGTCCGATACATATTTGGAACAAGCCTTAGAATTGATAGTTATTCTCTAGACAATGTTGCACATGAACTTATAGGAGAGAAGAAACATAAAGTTGACTTGAGTAAATTAGCAAGTGATTGGAACAAAAACAAAAATTTAGACTTATACGCAGAGTACAATTTACAAGACGCAAAGATAACACACGACATAACTAAAAAACTGTTTCCTGCATTAAGTGAGTTTTCTGCAATTGTGCAAGTAACACCAGACGACCTCATAAGAATGCGATTCTCAAGGTTGGTTGAAGCCTATCTTCTCAAAAGGGGAGAAGAAATGAATATTATAAATCCAAATAAACCAAGCAACGAAGCGATTTCAGCACGTAGGCAAAGACACATTCAAGGGGCTTTCGTTTTTGAACCAAAACCCGGAATTTATGAAAATGTGGTGGTATTTGATTTTCTTTCATTGTATCCAACTATTATTGTGTCACACAATATCGGTGCTGAAACAGTCCACACACAAAAACCAAAAAAATCAAGCGATGCTGTGAAAGTTCCAGAGAGAAATTATTACATCAATAAAAAACCAAAAGCGATGATGGCAACTGTGCTTTTCGATATAATCAATGTCCGTGTAAAGTTAAAGAAAAAAAGAAAAGCAATGATTACAAAAAAACAAGACATATCATTAATAGATTCAAGATTATACTCTCTTAAAATTCTTGCAAACAGTTTCTATGGTTATTTCGCGTTTTATGGAGCGAGATGGTACAGTTTTGAAGGGGCAGATTCAATAACTGCATTTGCAAGAGATTATATCAAACGAGTTATCAAACAAGCAGGAGATGCAGGATTTCATGTAATTTATTCTGATACTGATAGTGTTATGATTGAACTTCAAGACAAAACTAAAAAAGAGGCTCACAAGTTTGTTGATAAAATCAATTCATCACTTCCTGGTGCAATGGAATTAGAATACGAAGGATTTTTCCCAAGAGCAATATTTGTTGGAACAAGAGGAAGCACAAGTGGCGCGAAGAAAAAATATGCGCTAATCGATAAAGAGGGGGAAGTCAAAATAACGGGATTTCGGGCAGTGCGTAGAAATACAAGTAAAATTGCAAAAGAAATTCAAAAAGAATTTTTAAGGTATGTCTTGAAGGATGAAATCGAAAAAGGAATAAAATATCTGAAGAAAAAGATCACAGAGATTAAGGGCCATAAAATTCCATTAGAAAAAATGATAATAAAAACTCAGTTAACAAGACAATTATCGAGTTACAAAAGTATTGGTCCGCATGTGGCCGTTGCGCAAAGAATGAAAAAAGCAGGAATTGCCGTTAACAAAGGAATGTTAATAGAGTATGTTGTTCAAGAAGGGGAAGGGATAATTAGGGATAGAGCACGTAGATTCAATGAGGTAGATAAACCATATGATGTTGGATATTACCTCAAGAATCAAGTAATACCAGCAATCTCTGCAATTTTAGCAGTGATTGGAAAAGATGAAAAAGAGATTTTGGACCCAATGGCGGGAAAGCAGAAGGGTTTGGGAAGCTTTGTGTGACAATTAATGTCAGTGTGATAATTAAGAAGATATAATAATTTTTTCTAAACATTTTTATAAAGACAGCAAAAACTTAAGGGTACTATGGACGTTGGCGGCCAAGCAGTAATTGAAGGAGTTATGATGCGTAATAAAGAGAAGTACGCTGTGGCGATTCGCTTGCCAGATAAATCTATTAAAATCAAAACAGAGAAGTCAAAACAATTTCCAAAATTCTTTTCATGGCCGATAGTAAGGGGGGCCTTGGGGCTGTGGTTTACAATTTATGATGGGATCCGTGCAATGATCTGGAGTAGTAATCAGCAGTTAGGAGATGACGAAAAAATTTCGTTTAAAGAAGCAGCTTTAACTTTAATTTTATCTTTGGGTCTTGCAATTGGGTTATTTGTTGCTCTGCCATTCTTTCTTACAAAATGGATCATATCAACAGAGACAATTCTCTTTGATCTAATTGATGGGATATTTCGTTTTATCTTTTTTCTAGGATATCTTTTGTTGATAAGCAATCTTAAAGATGTGCAAACATTATTTCAATATCATGGGTCCGAACACAAAACAATAGCATGTTATGAAGCAAAGGAAAAGTTAACAATTGAGAATGTAAAGAAATACACAAGATTTCATCCTCGCTGTGGTACTAGTTTTTTAATGTTTATAGCAATACTTTCTGTATTGGTGTTTATGTTAATCCCAGGTGGCACTGTAACAAAATTCTTTGGAAGAATAATTTTACTTCCAGTAGTCTCATCTCTTGGGTTCGAATTAATTAAACTAAGCAGTAAATTCGAGAAAAACATTCTTGTAAAAATAATTATTGCACCTGGTCTTTGGCTACAGAGAATAACAACTAAAGAACCAACAGATGATCAGTTAGAAGTGGGGATTGCTTCTTTGAAAGCGGTTTTAAAATAATTTTTCTTTTTCTTCACTAACCCAAATACACTTCTGCATGTGGAACGCCACTAATTTCAATAATTTTTCCAGAATCAATATACCCAAGAGATTTAACAAATGCAACAGCTTTTTTCCCAGTAACATGTACAACATAACTACCTTCAATTTTTTCAGGAAGATCAGTTGCAGGCATAACTTCACCTACATAGAATTCTTTTGTTAAATCCAGTTGTAACTTTTCATCTTCAAATTTCTTTCCAATCAAATCAGTATCAGTAATAATGAGGATAGTGCCATTTGGAGAACTTTTTATTGAAACAGTGAAACTTTGTTCTTCAGAGCCCATTGTAACAGTTGAATCTTTCATTTTTAACACAAAAAGAATCTTATTTAATACTTTTAACTGGTTTCTTAACACCACATGCTTGACATTTAAGGTAACTAATTCCACCACGCTCAACATCAAGGGAAGTGTCTGGTTTTCCACATTCACTGCAAAATACAAATTCACTTGCATATTTTTTGATTTTTTTGTTAAAAGTTCCAGCACCAATCTTCGCTGCAAAAATTGCTCTATCTCGAACGAATTTTCCAGCACTTGCGGTCTCTCGAAGTAAATATTTCAAGAGATGCTCAGGATCACGGTTCAATGTTTTAGCAATTTGTTTTAAATTAGAAATAACTGTCTTACTTCCTTCTAAATGCCCTTTGACTTTATCAATAGTGAATCTTTCTCCATCAAACATTTGTTCAGGAAGCTCACTGTACGCTTTAGAGAGCAAGTCATCATAGGATTTCATATATTTCCATTCTAAGCTTGGTTTTATAAAGCTTATGACCAGAATTCTCTATAAATGGGACAATGACTAGGAGATTGAAGAAAACTAAGATCTCTCCACTCTACCTTCGCAATCTATAAAAACTAACAAACATAAAATTACCATATGCTTCTACAATCAATAACTTTGAATAATATCCGATCATATCAGGAGCAAACAATTAATTTCAACAAAGGAACAACGCTTCTCTCGGGAGACATCGGTTCTGGAAAATCATCAATTCTTCTCGCAATAGAATTCGCACTATTCGGAGCTTCAAGACCAGACCTTCCTGCGGAATCTCTATTAAAAAAAGGACAGACAAAAGCATCTGTCACTTTAATTTGCCACATAAAAAACCAAGAAATAACAATACATAGAACTCTGCAACTTTTCAAACAAGGTGTACGTCAAGGAAGTGGGTATATCATTCAAAACAACAACAAGTTCGAACTAACGGCAGTGGAATTAAAAGCTAAGATGATTGAAATACTGGGATATCCTGAAGAGCTTACAAGTAAGGGGAAAAATTATGTGTACCGGTATACTGTGTACTGTCCACAAGAAGAGATGAAACTAATTCTGCAAGAGTCTGCTGATAACCGTCTGGACATTCTAAGAAAAATTTTCAACATTGAAAAGTACAAAAAAATAAGGGAAAATATCATTATGTATCTTAGAACTTTGCGAAAAGAAATAACTGTTCTTGAAACAAGGGTTGAAGAGTTACCACAAAAAGAGAAAGAATTTCTTGAGATACAAGATAAAATTGGAAACTTACAAACTGAATATTTGGTGCAAAAACAAAAAGTAACAACACTAAAAGAAGAGTACAACAAACAAAAATCTGCTGTGCAAGAGATAAAATTGTCTCAAGAGCAGAGGAAGAAATTAATTGGAGAATTCGAAACTTTGCAACAGGTGCTATCAGAACAACTGAAGAGAAAAGGCGACATGCAAGAAAAGCAAGAAGAAATAACAACAGAATTATCGTTATTATTGGTTGACAGAAGGCAATCAGGTGAAGAGGTAGAATCACAAATAAGAAATGTAAAAGAACAAATTCAAACGATTACTCATAAAAAACAAAAATATGAAATTCAGCAAAAACAATTGCAAGATCAAATCGGGGAAATGCAAATTCAAAGTGAAGAGAGTAAAAGTGCAACCGGACAATTGCAAGCAATTAACACAAAAATTCAAGAGAATACTGCACGAGTAGCTTCACAAGAATCTATTTCAAAAAGAAAAGAAAGTATTGAAGATGAACTAAAAAAACTGATTGCACAAAAATCAATTATCAAAGTGCAATTGCAAGAACTTCAAGAAAAACAAGAAAATATCACTTCGTTAACTCACTGTCCAACATGCGAACAAGATGTTCCTGAAGAACATTGTAAAAGAATGTTAACTGAAATGCAAGAAAAGAGCAATGCTTTATATCAGGAGAAACAAAGAATCTTACAACAAGAAAAAGGGCTTGAAGGGGAACGTCAAAAATCAATAGAAGAACTTCAGATTATAGAAAAATTAGTGAAGGAACAAAACTTATTGTTCCAAGAAAGAGCAAGATTAGAAACAATCCAAACCCAACAAGAGGATTTTAGGAACAATCTGAAACAAAAAGTTGTGCAAAATAATAAATTAATGTCTGAATATCAAGAATTCTTGAGAATAGAGTTTCCTTTGCATGAAGATCTGCAAAAACGGGCAATTATTTTACAAAAACGTAAAGAACAAATTCTTATCGCATTGCAATTAGAGAAACAGCAAGAGCAACTAAAAATAGAGAAGGAACAAATTCAACTTAGATTAAAGAATCAAGAAATAACAATCCAAAAGATGCAATTGGATTTAGAAAAGATGCCAGATAACACTAAAAAATTACAACTAGCAGAAAGTTCTATTGAAAGATCACAGCAAGAGCTTCAAGAAGAACAAATTATTCTCTCAAAACAAGAACAAACAATTTTGCATAGTAAAGAACTGTTGGAAAAAATGAGTGGTGAATTAAAGAATCTACGCAAAACTAAAACAACTTTACTAAAAACAAGTGAGAAAGCAAGATGGATTAACACAAAGTTTATTCCATTAACTGGGCATATTGAAAAAGAAATCATGTTAAAAATTTACCATTATTGCAATGGGTTGTTTAGCGAATGGTTTGATCTACTAACGGAAGGTTCTGAAATTTCAGCAAGGCTCGATTCGAGTTTCACGCCGATTATTACTGGGCAAGGCCATGAAATAAATTTTGCATATCTCAGTGGGGGTGAACGCACAGCGGCATCTTTGGCTTACAGGTTATCTTTAACAAAGGCAATCAATGATACAATCAAACAAATAAACACGAAAGAACTACTTATCCTTGATGAGCCAACTGATGGTTTTTCAACAGAGCAACTACAACGATTAAGAGATTGTCTTGAAGCAATTGGTTTGAAGCAAATCATTATAGTATCACACGAGCAGATGATGGAGGGGTTTGTGGAGAACATTCTCCACATAGAGAAGAAAGGAGGAGTGAGTGTAGTGGACCAATAACCTAATCAAACATTTTTTGTTATGATTCCATTATCAGCGTCAACCATAATTACTTCATCAGCTTTCACTTGATTCAATAAATTTTCAACTCCTACAACACAGGGAACTTGCATTTCTCTAACAATAATTGCTGCATGAGATAGAATGCCTCCTGCTTCAGTTACAATTGCACCTGCTCTTTGCATTAATGGTACAAAGCTAGGGTACGTGCACTTTGCAACTAATATGTCTCCATCATTAAACTCTGTGTTAGCATAATTATCGAGACTTACTATTCTTGCTACACCCCTTGTAACTCCTTTATATGCCATTCTTCCTTTTAATTCCTCACTCTTACTATTATTAAGATGGAAGTCAGAATTTGCGTAGAGTCTCCCAAGTAGAATGTTGTGGTCATTAAATGTGACTCCTCTTCCTTCTGGGACTGTAATCTCAAAGTATCCTTCTAGGTAATTGTTGTAAAATTGAACATCTAGCTCTTCAATTATTTGATCTTGCTTAACTTTATCTTCAACTTTGATTCGCGAAACTGCATCACTCAAAACTTCTAAGGCGGATCTTGGTACATCTTCATGGGAGAAACGCCATGTATTATAATCATAACTAAAAGATATTGGGGTATGTTCCTGGCAGATTGTGTGTGTTAGTTGAACTAATCTTCCTCTAATGAGTTCACCAAATATTCCGCTTTTGTTTACGATAAAAACTAATGACCACTCGTAACCATGGCCTAAATTGGTCTTAAGGGTTGCAGTGTACTGAGAACGATCAATATCTTGTTCTTTAAACCATGCAATCATCTCTCTTGGACTTAATCTTCCAGTACGCAATTTTTCAAAACCATTTGTTGGAGATCCCAAACGAAGAATGCAGTCTTCCGAAGGATCTAAAGAATGTATTGGGGAGTCTGGTAACAAGAACTCGTCTGCAGGAATAATTGTTGGGATTTGATAAGGTAATAAAATAGTTTTTTTAAGATAAGTAAGTCGTTCTGTTCTTAATAAATCGTGTTTCTCTAATCTGTCTGATAATTCTTGTCCTCGAATAACTTTGTACAAGCCACTAATCGAAACCATGTGCTCACTTTCTGCCATGTAATTAGTGGGTTAAGCCATAAAATATAATCTTTTAGCTTAAAAGTATAAGTTTTTCAAGAATATTTATAAATAAAAACTCATTTTCTATTAAAAATGCAACGAAAATTAGTCCAAATGGGCAAGCATACATTGATGGCTGCGATCCCTAGCAAATGGGTTCAAAGGCACAATCTTACAAAAGGAGATTGTGTAGAATTCACTGAAGTCGAGAATACTCTTGTTTTAAGATCTAATAAAGAAATCTTTGAAAGAAAAACAAGAATTCATCTCTCAAGTTCAACAATTGAACTTGTCTGGCGTATGCTCCAACCAGCGTACACTTCTGGCTATGACGAAGTAGAATTAACATTTGATCATCCAAAAACCCTAAAAACAATTCAGGGGTGCATGCCGTGGTTGATAGGATTTGAAATTGTAGAAACAACAAAAAATAAAGTTCTCATCAAATCGATTAGCAAACAACTTGACACAGAGTTCCCAGTTATTCTAAGAAGATGTTTTCACATCCTAAAACAAATGGGCGAAGTAATGAACCAAATTATACAAGAAAAAGATTTTTCACGTCTTCCAGAGATTCAAAATTTAGAATTCTCTATGAACAAGTACACAATGTTTTGTAAACGCGTAATAAATCGAACAGGATACAAGTATCCCCATTATACTTACATGATTGTGTTCTTCTTAGAGCTTGCAGCAAACCACATTGAATACATTAGGCGTTACATTGAAAGGGAGAAACAAAAAGTGAACGTCGAGAAAGAAGTGCAAAAAGAGTTTGCTAAAATTCCACAATTAATTTTAAGTGTTCATTCATTGTATGCAAATTATTCTGAAGAAGAGTTCAAAAAAATAGCAGAGCTTCAACCCCACTTCAAATGGTTTGAAAATATAAAAAATTCTGAATTTAGATTTAATATGAAAACCTTAGCAGAATATTTAGTGCAGATTGCAAGGCAAACGGCAGCCTTGCATTTATCCAAGTAGGATGTTTCTAAGTCCTGAAACAGTAAAAGGTTTTTGTATGTATCCAACTTTTCCATCTTCTACGAGCCGTTGAATTTCATCAGGTAAATAATCTAATGAATATCCTGAATTCATAACAATTTTGGCAGAAGGATCCATTTCTAAAACTGTTAACGCAATATTTGATCCACTCACACCTTCGGGATTGGTAGGAACTACAGACCGATGGTCATTATCATTATCTAAAAAATATCTTCCGCCTGGTGTGACTCCACAATTAACATGGTCAAGAAGAGTTTGTGCACAGGCAAAATGTTTTGGCTCAAACCCTAATCTAGAAAGTATTCGTTGCCCTAACTCTGCAACAGTGGGATCATCTTCTAGGTAGATTATTTGATTCATGGAAAAAATTTCCAACAAAATAATTTATAAATATTTCGAAAACATGTAGTGAATATGTTCTAGAAGATGTTCAATCAAAAAATGATTGAACATACACAAAAATTAAGATTTTTGATCATGCAAAAACTTTTGCACATTCTTAAAATGCAATTTAACAAATTCATTAGGATCCAATCCACGCTCTTTTAACTCCTGCAATGCCCACGCAACATGAGTCGAACCTTTTGGAATTGTAAACCCTGCTTTCATAGAGAGAGCATTCAACTGTGTAACACCTGCTGCACGCGCTAAAACTGATGCTGCAGCAACTTCAAGCCATTTGCTTTCAGCTTTCACTTCAGCGAAATCACCAACTCTGCAACCAGGATACTTATCAACAACATGGTAACCAGGAAATAATTCTTGAGCAGCCACAGAATGCAACCTATTCATAAGTTCAGTAAGTGATTCTTCTTTGTTATACTCTTCAGGATAAAGATTCAAAACATAACAATGTGCAACTTTTTTGATTTCTTCAGCCATTCGAAGAATTTCTTTGTCTGCAAATCGTTTAGAATCTCCAACACCGATTGTACGCAATTTCTCACGGATCTCATCATCACCTTTTACTGCTGCAATAACAATTCCTCCAAAGGTATCTCCTTTCAAACATTCATCTGTACCAATAACTCGTCCAAGTTCTTCGCGAAATTCTGGTTGTTTAACTTCGCTGCCAACTTTTGCAGAGCGCAGAATCTGTGCAGTTTTTTCAACTAATTCAGTATCTCCTTGCAAGAAAAATTTCCCAGAGTGATATAAAACACCCATAACTTTCTTTTTAACGCCTTTACGAAACCTTGTAATTTCATGAATTGTTTTTGGATTAACTTCTGTAAAACCTTTCTTCAAAAGAAACGAGACATCCTTGTATTCCACACCTGTAAAAACAACCATACACTAACAAACGATTTTAGGGTTTTAAAGCTTACTGAAAATATCTGATATTAATAGATTCTGATAAATACTTCATTTCCACCATTAATTGGGAGTAGATTTTTAATGTATCAACAAAATAATGTCAAATGTGGTTTCTTGAGTTGTACAAAGTGTGTTGAAATAAAATGAGAAGAGAATATGTAGCAGGGGTAAGCGTACTAGCATTTCTAGCTTCAGCTACAGCAATAACTTGTGATAGGATTCTCCCAAATGATTCAGAACCAACAGAAGAACAAGTTCAGTATTCAGATCTCGAAACAATGTTAACAGGGGAAGAACAATGGGCTGTTGTTCTTGTTGATATGCAACAATATTTTACAAGAGATGTACCATCAGAAGAATTATACACAGAATTAAAACATCAAACATCTATTCTGAAAAGAGCAAAAGAACATGACGTCCCAATTTTAATGTTTGAATATAGAGATGATGTAATAGTTAGTTCAACAGACTATCGGTTAAGTAATTTGTTAGATGGATATCATCATGGTACAACTGTACAAAAAAAAGATGATAATGGATTTAATGTTTCAAAAACATCAATAGACGCTGGTGAGTGGTTAAAAGAACATGACGTAACCCACCTGTATATAATGGGGCTTCGAACATCAGGGTGTATTGCAAGGACAGCAGAAGGTGCATATGGTCAAGGGTTTGTTGTAGCAACTTCTCCAGATGTTGTTATGGATCAAAGAATGCCATTAGAGTTTTTCACAAGAACAACAGACATTTCACAAAGAGCAGAAGACACATTTAATTGGTTTTACGATAATGGAATGTTATTTGAAAACAATTATCAATTCAAAGCACAATTTCCAGAAACAAGTGGTTCAGAATTAAGTTTAGCAGCTGACGCTGGATTTTAAAGTTAAAATTCTCCCAATCTTCTTTGCCTTTTATCGCGAACCAAGTCAGCATACGGTTTCCATGACTTACGAAAGATTTCTGGATACTTTTCAAAATTTTTCTCTAAGAACACACGTGAACGTTCATCACCTAAGTAACCAGAACCAAAATCTTCTCCAATTTCTTCTTTCAAGTGTTCGATCGCGCGATCCCTAATAACTTTCGCAAGTATTGATGCAGCCCCAACAATACGATATGTTTCATCAGCTTTATGTTCAACAACAATTTCACAGTTTTCAGAAACTCCTGCAGACAATCTTTCTTTGAAGTAATCAGAATAAGCTTCAATGTTGCGGCTAGGACAATCAATGTATACAACAGAAGGAGAAAGTTCACTCACAAGGCGAGCAGAAGTTTCAGCTTCAAGCCAGTTTAAATTAGAAGTAGGATCAGCAAGTGAAGAATCAATTGCGTCAGGTTCAATAAGTTCAATGCGAAAATCAAGAAGCACATCGTGAAGTCTTTCGAATAGTTCTTTGCGTGCTTCTTTGCTAAGTAGCTTACTATCTTTAACGCCTAAGTATTCAAGTTGTTTCAAATCTTCTTCTCGGATAGCTGCTGCTGCCATTACCATGGGCCCAATGATTGGTCCACGGCCAGCTTCATCCACTCCAACTAATATTCTGGAAGTCATTAGTAGAAGTCCAAATGAAACCTGATTTAAAAGATTTATTCCACTGGTGTGTTCACTAGTGATCAACAAGAATAAATCTGTTCAAGAATAAGCGACATGAGCTAAAGGTGAGAATGCCCAGTATATTCGGTGGTTGTCGCAAGTTGTTGACAGAATTAGGAAATAAAAGGCAAGAAATGATTATCCTATTCTAGAAAAAGTGATTTCTTCGTAAGTATCTTCATGATATTCATCATGATCAATATTTTTCCAAAGTTTAATTTTAAACGGGGTGGTTAAAGTTGAGGATTGCCCACTTACTTTAGGTATCCATTTAGTTTGATAAATTCCTATTGCGAAAGTTCCAATATTTTTAACAACAGATTGGCCAGTGTGAAAAATGTTTACTTGAACATGTTTTCTTGATACATTAATCCATTCTTGGGAAACAATATCGCAGTGTGATAATCTTCCAATAGTTATAATCTGACTGCCATCCTGTGGAACATCAAAAAATCCAGAAGAATTTGAACTTAACTGGTCTTTGATAAATATTTGGCTTATCCATCTAAATTTAACCATATTTCAACAAATAAAGAAGTAGATTATAAATTTTTTGATATTAATTAAAATAATAATCATAAAACTGATAAAAGAATTAAATAACATTAAATTAAGATAACATTACAAACCAAAAGCATCAGTGAACTCTCGCATACGGCGGAATTCTTCAACAAATCCAAGGCCCTTGTCTGTGATGTGAATCATCTTTGAGATAGTTTTCTTCTGCTGAATTTCATGAACTTCTACCATCTCCTTCTGAAGCAATTCTTCAAGATAGTTATTCAACAATTTGTGAGACAAGTTTGATTTGTACATAAGGTGAGTGGGTTTGATCCTGCCACCTTTGTTCTGGATAGCTGCTAGAATATCAAAGACCAGTTCTAATCGACTACGTCTACCACCTGCCATTATTGTTTCACCTCAGAAGAACTAACTTGTTTTTTTCTTCGAAGTCCAACATGCATGTACACATATGCAATTATAGCAAATCCAAGAATGGTAAAGATCTCAGCAATGAAATAAAACCAATCTGCAGAAAAGACAAAGATGAAAAAGAATTGTGCAATAAACAAACAGATAAATGCCCACATAACAAGTTTAGCGTTCCTTGTTTTTCTACGCAGATAGTTTTGATAATAATTCAAGACAATGAGTGCTAGCAGAACAAAACTAGTTAAGTAAAAAACAAAATATTTGAATGTGCTAACAATACTAAGTAGCACAACGAAATAACTAAAGAGTGCAATTTGACTTACTTCATAAAATTTCTTTAATCTGTCTCGAGAGGTTTGTGATATTAAAAACAATAATAGCAGTGAACCAAGGGTCGCTGCCATCTGAACGAAAAAACCAAATCGATATAACAAGTTACGAAGGCTTAAATTGACTCCATCGAGTCCAGCAACAGTGGCAATGGTTGTTGCAGCAACAACTTGTGACGCTGAAGAATAAACAATTGCGTAAGTAACTAGTTTGAATAAAAATGCTAAGCTCATTAATGCAAATGCTAAACTAAAATAACCATACTTGCGATTTTGGCTTAATCTGAATAAACGAAAACTATAACTGCTGATAACTAATGTAATTAGAAATGCAACTGCGTCTAAGGCTAAATCAAATCCTGCAAACCACGCTGGTGTTTCGAATAAAGTAAACATTTGTATTCCCCCTAAACCTTTAATGTAAAGGAAATGATTATTTCCACATACCTTTTAGTTTAATAGCAAATTATACCAAAAATCACCAATCAACTATTGAATGCTACTAACCAGTAACACTCAATACCAAATTTTCTATTTAAAAGGTTTATGCTACTACACTCTATATGTATACTCTAGAATCTACTTTGCCTTTGTTTATATACTATAGGGCCTAACTAAACTGTTATATTCAAAGTGAATAACCTCCTCTTTGAATAAAACCTCAAAACCAACCTCTAAAAACCACCTTAACAAAAAATTTTCTGGGCCCACCTCGGCCCACTTTTTTCTCTTAACAAATTCATTAATAAGGAATTTATTCTAACAGGAGAATTTATTAACAATAATTCTTCTCTTATTACAAAGAAAAGAGGGGAGTAGGGTAAATGAAAACAAGGATCCTGATCGTAAGCATTCTTTTGTGTAGTTTTTTTCTTTTAGGGTGTAGTGAAGACAGCTTTTCAATAACAGAAGATTTCACTGAGAATGTCTCAGAAATGGGGATGAGTAGACTTTTCTTTACGTTAGATGCTATTGAAAGATCAAGTGAAGCCTTTACAAAAGATTTACGAAGTGGTATATCTGTTGATGGTGTAAATTTCTATCTTGAAGAGGACTTGTGGGCAGACCTCCCATATGTTGCAGATCCTGCAATTCGTTTAGGGAGCGATAACATTTGGAGAGTAATATCTGGGACACTTCCAACACATGAGTATGTGAAGTTTTCATCAAGTGAAGATTTGCAATTTAAAGAACTAGAAGAAATAATTGAGGGCATGGTGCCAGATATGATTGAACTAGATGAGGGATACCGTGTGTATTATTTCAAAGAAGATAGTATCTTAAGTTTATTTTCAACAGATGGATTTACATTCGAACAAGAAGAAGGTGTCAGATTATCAACGCCAGAGGGTGCAAGATTGGCAGCAGACCCTACAGTTGCAGAAAGAGCTGATGGCACATATGTAATGTATTTCAAGGCAATATTATACAATGAATCTGGTGACACGCCATATTATCACCATATTTATCGGGCAGTAAGTGAAGATGGGTTAACTTGGGAGCATGAAAATGAACTCCTAATTAAACATGCAAGCGTTCCTGCAGTATATGTTGATGCAACAAGTAGGGTGTGGATTTATTATCTCGACTTTGCAAATAATTGGCCAGAGAACACAGAAGAAATTTGGGTAACATATGAAGAAGAAGATTACAGTTTAGCTGAACCACAAAAAGTTATTTTTATTCCTGAGATACCAAGTGGATATTGGACGAATAATCCCTCTCCAGTGTTTTTGCCAGAAACATATTACGCAGAATCTTAATTATGAAGGTGGTATTCTTTTACTCAACTGTCACACTTTTAGCTAAATTACGTGGTTGATCAATTTCACAGCCTCGAGAATGTGCAACATAATATGCAAGAAGTTGCAGTGGTACAACATTAATGATTGGTTGAATGTAATCTGGAACTTTAGGTACATGCAAAATCGCATCAGCATTTTCTTCAAGTGTGTGATCAATATGGTCAGCAACCACTATAATAAATGCTCCTCGTGCCTTTGCTTCTTGAATACTACTCACATTTTTTTCATATAATGGATCATTTTTATTAACAAAACTAATTACTGGAAATCCAGGTTCAAGAAGTGCAATTGGCCCATGTTTCATTTCGCCTGATGGAAATGATTCTGCATGAATGTAACTTATTTCTTTCAACTTCAATGCGCCTTCCATTGCAGTTGCTAAATTAACACCGCGACCTAAAAAGAATACAGACTTTGAGTCTTTAATCTTTCTAGCAACAGTTTTAATTTTTTCAAATTCTTTTAAACAAGAAGCTACATATTCTGGAACGTGAGATAACTTGGACAAACGAAGTGCAATATCTTCATGAGATAAATCTCCGCGCATCTGCGCAAGTTTCAACGCCAGAAAATTTAAGGCAACAACTTGTCCAGTAAATGCTTTAGTTGAAGCAACACCAATCTCTGGGCCAGCATGGATGTAAATTCCAGAGTCGACTTCTCTTGCCATTGTTGATCCTACAACATTAATTACTCCAACACTTCTTGCACCACGCCGTTTTGCTTCTCGAAGTGCTGCTAAGGTATCTGCTGTTTCTCCACTTTGACTAATGACAATGATTAAATCTTCTGGGCCAATGATTGGGTTATTGTAACGCCATTCAGAAGCAACTTGTACTTCAATAGGAATTCGTGAACTTTTTTCAATCAAATATTTTCCAACAAGTGCTGCATACGAAGAAGTTCCGCATGCGATGATAGTAATTCTAGATAATCGCTTGACAAAATGTAATGGTAAATCTAAACTAACTTTTACTTCACCAGTTTGAAGGTCCATTCTCCCAGCTAGACAATTTTTCAAACTCTCTGCCTGTTCCATTATTTCTTTGAGCATAAAATGTTCATATCCATTTTTTTCAACAGAAGATAAATCCCAATTAATGCTCTCTTCACATCGGTGCACACATTTACCATTCTTAGAACAAAGGCTTTTAATTTCATAACTGTCTTGTTTGACAACAGCGACATCTTCATCTTCTAAATATAACACACGCCTGGTTGTGTCTAAGAATGCAGCAGGATCACTTGCAACAAAATGTTCATTTGTACCAATTCCTAAGACAAGTGGGCTTCCTTTCCTAGCTGCGTACAAAGTCTTATCATCTTTGTGAAATGCAACAATACCGTATGCGCCAACAACATCATGCAATGCTTTTCGTAGTGCTTTTTCCATATTGTTCATATGGGAATGATAATAATCTATGAGTTGTACTAGAACTTCAGTGTCTGTATCACTTTTGAAATTGTATCCTTTTTTTTGTAATAACTGGCGGAGATGGGCATAATTTTCAATGATTCCATTATGCACAAGTACAATATTTCCAGATTGACTGACATGTGGATGGGCATTGGCTGTTGTTGGTGGACCATGAGTTGCCCAACGGGTATGAGAAATTCCAATGTTTCCTTGAAGAACAGTGGATTTCAACTCAGTAACTTTACCTGGTTTTTTATGTAATTGCATCTCACCATTAGAAACTGTTGCAATACCTGCAGAGTCGTAGCCTCTGTATTCTAAACGTTCTAGTCCACGAAGAAGAAACGGATATGCTTCTCCATCACCAATGTACGCTGTTATTCCACACATAACAAAAAAAAAATGACTGCAAATTCGTTTAAGAAACTTCTGGAACTGAGGGATAGAAAAAGGCACAAATCTCGAGCGTAGGCAAATATTTACCACTCTAAATGAGTAAACTATATAAATAAGTGCATTTTTTAAAATAAATAACATGGAAGAAGACTGTGGATTAGAAAACTTAGTTAAAGTTGAAGAACCAAGACAAAGAGATATTGCAACTCTTTCTAATGCATTAAATGACATTTATCAGGGCGCTCTTTCAAATGTTCAAAACGAAGCTTTAGTTAATAATTATTCTCATTTATCTTCTTCACTAGAAAGAATTACAGACAGAACAAGTGGTGTTGGTTGTTGGTCATGGAAAGACAGGACAACACATGCATTCCGCGTTCTTGAAGATTATATAACACAAGAATTAGAGTTAGCTGAAGAAACTCATGATTATTCAAATTTAGATGCTGCATTTTTCGAGACAGTTGAAACACTGCAAAGTCAAACAAGTGATTCCATTATACAAAGATTACAGAAAGGCAGAATTGCTCATAGTTTAGATGTGGAAGATAATTTCGATCGTATAGGCTCACTTATTCAAAGAACAAAAGCAGTAGTGGCAGAAAGAACAGAATATTGGGAAGAACATAGTAGCGCTGCAATGGAAGTTGGGCATTGGCTAACTGAGGCAGTTAATAGTAGAAGTCCAGCTGAAGTAATGGGAAGACATTTATCTGCAGTTGATACTGAAAATTGGCGTGGTTTAAGACAAACAGAAGTATATGCAGAAATTCTTCAAACAGAATTAGAAAAACCTCGGTGGCAAACATTATTTGGTGGTCGTGCACGAAGTTGGAATCCTTTCTCAAGAAGAACAAATCACAATGCTGTTTCAAAAGTTGTAAGTCAATACAGGGCTACATGGCAAGAAGCAAGAGATAAAAGAACAGAAGAACCAAAAGAAACATCTTTGTTTGGTGAATTAACAAATTCACATTATGCTATTCCAGTATTAGGTTTAGGGGCAGCAGCTACAGCATTAGTTGTAACTGCAGCATTTGGAATGGGACAGGGCCCAGTTTCAACAACAGCAAAAGTTGAGAGTGAACATTCATCTCTTATGACTGCAGTAGAAATTGATACTGAACAAGAGCCAATTGGTGTTGCTGTAATTTATGAAATGCCTGATGGGTCAGTTGCTGAAACTGTAACTACTCCAGAACCAAGGCCAACTGGGCCAATCGAACAGCATTATTCTGTAACTAACGATGGATTCAAAGTACTTGGTGAGCAATATGGTTTTAACGATAGTGCAATTGGTGGGTACATGGGTTGTGAGATAGAATCACCATTCCTTGTTAATGGACAAACAACTGATGGTCCAGAAACATATCATGCGTTTGTTGATGGTGAGTTGGGAGCAAGGTTTAGAACAGCAGAGAGGGAATTGGGTGAGCGTTTTGGTGATCAACTAACTGCAGTTCAACCAAGAACAAAAGATTTAATTACGCACCATCAAGTTTTTTATGGTGAACCAAGAAGGGGAAGTATATTCATAACTGATATGTTCACTTCACCGACAACATCCAAGGAAGGTTCAACAACTTATGAAATAGTGACAGTTGGTCTTGGTGGCCAAATGGCTGCTCAAGTATGTGATTTTTCTCCACAAGGAAAGGGTTGCCCTAATGGACCAAATTCATAATAAACTTCATAATATTCTGTATAAATAAAAGTGCAGGGTACATTCGCCCCAAAGATTTATAAAACACTTAACTTCTATCATCAATAAACCAATGAGTTGCAGGGCAACGAGGTTAAGATTCATTTTGATTC
This sequence comes from uncultured Methanosarcinales archaeon, assembly GCA_964439765.1. Classification (GTDB taxonomy): domain Archaea; phylum Nanobdellota; class Nanobdellia; order Woesearchaeales; family GW2011-AR9. The sequence continues at coordinate 17,241 of CAYTOG010000004.1, read as the reverse complement.
TTAACTTCTTGAAGCAAGTAACTTTTTGAAAACAAAACATAAAGAACCAATTATTTTTCAATTGGACTTGTGGAGGAGATATAATATGGCTGATGAAGCAAAAGTCTTAGAAGCAATTGAAATTGCTCGAAGTACAGGAAAAATTAGAAAAGGAAGCAATGAAGCAACCAAAGCTCTCGAAAGAGGAGACGCAAAATTAGTTGCGTTTGCAGGTGATGTTTCACCAAAAGAAATCGTAATGCATTTACCTCTTCTTGCAAAAGAAAAAGGAATAGTATGTGTAGAAATTCCTCAAAAAGACACACTTGGTGCTGCTGTTGGATTATCTGTTGGATGCGCAGCTGTTGCTGTTGTCAAAGAAGGCGATGCAAAAGCTTTGATCAAAGAAATTAATACAAGCGCAAAAGCAGAATAGGTGAGAACCAATGGCTAAAGAACAACGAAATGAAAGACCTACTAAAAAAGGAAAAGATAGTGGGAAAACAACTGGAGAATCTAGCTTTTCTGCTGGCACTCCAGCAGAAGTCAAAGAGATTTTAGGCCGTGCAGGGAGCCGTGGTGGATTAACAACTGTAATGGCACTTATCCAAGATGGTCGAGATAAAAATAAAGCAATTCGAAGGAACGTTAAAGGTCCTGTTAGAATGGGCGATATTTTGATGTTATTGGATACTGAAATTGAAGCGCAAAAAATTGGCGGCGGACGTCGCGGAAAAAAGCGCTAGATGAAACAAACGAACAGGTGACAACAAATGCCAACATGTAGCTTTTCAGGAGAAAGAATGGAGCCCGGAACTGGGAAAATGTACGTTAAGAAAGACGGAACTGTGCTCTATTTCAAAAACTCTAAATGTGAAAAAAATTATCTTAAATTAAAACGCAAACCACTTGAAACAAAGTGGACAAAGTTTTATCAAGATGAAAAAGCAAAACACAAAAAGAGTGCAACAAAAAAATAATTTTTATTTTTTATTTTCTTAAATTTATAGCACAATTATTTGAATAAACAAAACCAAAAAACCTTACCAATGGAGGACTTAAAATGATTGAAAGAACCCTTGTTCTATTAAAACCAGATTCAGTGCAGAGATCTATCTGTGGAGAATTAATTAATAGATTTGAAAAAGCAACATTAAAAATTGTTGGAATGAAATTAGTCCATGCTGACGAAGAATTAGTGAACAAACATTATGCTGATGATGAAGAATGGTACATCAATGTTGGAAAGAAAGCAAAAGCTGGATACGAAAAACGCGGAAAACAAATAACTGAAACAGAACGTGAAATTGGTGTGCGTATTCGTGAACAACTCAAAGAATACTTGAGTATGTCTCCAACAATTGCAATTGTCTTTGAAGGGCATGGTGCAATTGAGAAAGTAAGAGCAATTACTGGAGATACTGCACCACTCTTTTCTGCACCAGGAACAATCCGTGGAGATTACAGTGTGGATAGTTACGTATTAGCTGATAAAGCAAATCGGCCAATTCAAAACTTAATACATGCAAGTGACGCACCAGAAACAGCAGCAAGAGAAATCAAGTTGTGGTTTAGCGATAGTGAATTGTTCAAATACCCTCGTGTAGACGAAAATTTAATCTATCGAATGGTTGAATAATTTTTTCTTTTTCTTTTTCTTAATTTTTCTTCAAAAGTTTCTTAAGGAGATGGTAGTTTATTTGAATATATGGAACTAGCAGAATTACAACAAAGAATGAAAGAATTCAATGAGGCCCGTGGTTGGGAGAAAGACACACACCATATCAAAGATTTTCTATTAAACATGTGTGAAGAAGTAGGGGAAGCGTGGAATGTCATAAAATGGGTTGATGGGAACGTACAAAAACAACTGATAGAAAAACATAAAGATGAATTTGAAAATTTTATTGGGGACCAACTATTCTTAGTATTAAAAGTCGCGTACCTTTTAGATATCAATCCAGAGAAAGAACTAATTAAAGTTTTTGAAGAGTATGAAAAACGCTTTCCAGCTGAAGAGGTTAAGGCGCAAAAGCATGGAAATCCACTGGCAGGCGGAATTGACTATAAAGACCGTGTTGAATAATTGCAGATGTTTCATTTTTCTGTATACTGTTTTACCCAAAACATTTATATAAACACCAAAGCAAAATCCGACTATTAGAGTTAGCAGATAATCTGTAAAGAGATCATAATAAAAGATAATAAAACAATACACGAGGAATTAAACTATGGCAGAAAAAATGGTGGATCGCGTTATGCGAATCATGAAAGATCAGAAAAACATTCGTAACATTGCAATTTGTGCGCACATCGATCACGGAAAAACAACTTTCTCAGATAACCTTCTAAGTGGTGCTGGGATGATGAGTGAAGAACTTGCAGGAAAAGCACGGCAACTTGATTTTCATGAAGATGAGCAAGAAAGAGGAATTACAATTGATAGTGCATCAGTTTCCATGGTACACACAATTGATGGAAAAGAATTCTTAATTAACTTAATCGACACACCGGGGCACGTAGATTTTGGTGGGGACGTAACAAGAGCAATGCGAGCTGTTGATGGTGCAATAGTTTTAACTTGCGCAAGTGAAGGAGTAATGCCACAAACAGAAACAGTTCTAAGGCAAGCCCTAAGGGAAAGAGTACAACCAGTTCTTTTCATTAACAAAGTTGATAGATTAATCAAGGAATTACAATTAACTCCACAGCAAATGCAAGAGCGTTTTGTAAAACAGATAGCTCATGTTAATAGAATTATTAGGGGATTAACTCCAGGAGAAGATAAAGAAAAGTGGACAGTTAATGTTGCAGATGGAACAGTTGCTTTCGGTTCAGCATTTCACAATTGGGGGTTAAGTATTCCTTACATGCAAAAACATGGAATTTCTTTTAAAGAAGTTATTGATGCTTACTTAAGTGAAGAAGAGGACGCATACAAAGTTCTTGCAAAGAAGGCACCACTACATGAAGTTGTACTTGATATGGTAGTTGAACATCATCCAAGCCCTGATGTAGCACAAGAATATCGTGTTCCAAAAATCTGGCATGGTGATCAAGATAGTTCTGATGGAAAATCTTTGTTAAAATGTGATCCAAACGGAAGAACTTTTTTCGTTGTAACTAAAGTAGTTGTTGACCCACAGGCAGGAGAAATTGCAGCTGGACGTCTTTTTAGTGGAACTATGAGAAAAGGTGAGCAAGCGTATCTTAATCAAGCAAAAATGCCAGCAAGAGTTCAGCAAGTGTTCATTTACAATGGTGCAAAGAGAGAAATAGTTGATAATGTACCAAGTGGGAACATAATTGGGATAGCTGGGTGTAAAGCAGCAATGCCTGGAGAAACAATAACATTCGATGGGCCAGCAGAACCATTTGATCAAATCACTCATGTGTTTGATCCGGTTGTGAGTAAGGCAATTGAAGCTAAAAAACCAAGTGATTTGCCAAAATTAATTGAGGTTCTAAGGCAAGTGCAAAAAGAAGATCCAACTGTTGTAATCGAAATTAACGAAGAAACAGGAGAACACTTAATGCATGGGATGGGTGAGTTACATCTTGAAGTTATTGAGAACAGAATCAAGAGCGAGAAGGGTGTTGAAGTAAAAACATCTCCACCTATTGTTGTATATCGTGAAGCAGTAACAAAAGAAAGTACAGAGGCAGAAGGAAAATCTCCAAACAAGCACAACCGTTTGTACTTTGTTGCTGAACCACTTGATGAAGCTGCAGCAAACGCTATTCGAGAGAGCAAAATTAACCCTGGACGTTACAAGAAGAAAGACAATGATATGGTTGCAGTCCTTCGTGATGATTGCGGATGGGATACAAAAGAAGCTAGCAATGTACGTGGTATCTTTGAAGGAAACATGTTTGTTGATGGAACTCGTGGAATTGTACAAATCAATGAAATCATGGAATTAGTTTTAGATATGTTCCAAGATGTTATGAAAGCAGGACCACTCGCAAAAGAACCATGTGTGAATGTAAAAATAACATTAATGGACTGTAAATTGCATGAGGACGCAATTCACCGTGGGCCATCTCAGATGTACCCTGCTGTACGTGATGGTATTCGTGGTGCTATGATGGGCGCAGGACCAATTTTGTATGAACCATTGCAACTAACAAGAATAGAAGCACCAACTGATTATGTTGGAGAAGTTAGTAAATTAATTTCTTCAAGAAGAGGTCAGCTTCAAGATATGCAACAAGAAGGAGATATCAATGTTGTAACTGCTCTGCTTCCAGTTGGAGAACTTTTTGGTTGGAGTAATGATTTACGAAGTGCAACTGGTGGAAGAGGAACATCATCTCTTATTAGCCAAAAGTTCGAGCGTTTGCCAACAGAGCTACAAGCTGATGTACGTAAAAAAATCGTGCAGCGTAAAGGCTTAAGTGAGAATGCACTTGGAGCATAAAATTTCTTTTTCTTATTTTTTTAAATTATTCTTTTCTATTTTTGCCTTATAACAACGCAACTTATGAAAATCAATGATTTTCAAAGTTAGAAAATACTCAAAAAATTTTCGTAACAACGTTAGTGCCTGATAATCTCTTCATGTTATCAGAAACCTTTAAAAATAACTCCATGTGACTCAAATAACTAAAGTGGCCCCGTGGCTTAGTCTGGTAGAGTGCTCGACTGATATTGGCAATATTCTTGTCAAAAGAAATCGAGTGGTCCCGTGTTCAAATCACGGCGGGGCCACCACTTTTTTCTTTTTCCTTAGGGTGTGGGGCTGAGCAAAGCGAATGCTGCACATCTTTTTATCAAATGTTTTGTAAACATTTGGCGTTGGCCACCACTTTTTTCTTTTTCAGACCTAAAAAATAGTTATTTTCTTCGAAACCAAACATATCCTTTCCTGCCCACACACCAAATTCTATACTTTCAAGTCACTAAATGTTTAAAAGGGATTTTTAATCAATTAGGGGTTACAATACGCTTTAAGAAGCAGAGAGGGGGAAATGCAATGAATACCATAAAAACAAAATTATTACTTCTCACTATGTTAATCATAACAGCACTAGTTCTTGCAAGCTGTGTCACATATGACTCAGTTGGTGAAGAGGTGGAATTAGTTGATGATGAATTAGCAGATGTAGGAGAAGATCTAGAAGAAGAAACTGATACTGAATTAGATGGGGAATCAGGCGAAACTGGTGAAGATGAAACTGAAGAGTCTGAAGAAGATACAACTGTCGAAGAAGATATTGAAGTTGTTGTTGAAGAAACAGAAGAAGTAGACTTAGCTGATGCAATTACAATTGAAGTGGATGAAAGTGACTTAGTAGATTTAACTGCAGTAGTCACAGATCCAGATGAAGATGAAGTAACATACTACTTTAGTGAACCTTTAAATGAAGCTGGTAGCTGGCAAACAAACTATGGGGACGCAGGAGAATATGAAGTAACTCTCACAGCAACCGATGGAATCAATACAGTTGAACAACTTGTTTTATTAGTTGTCAATCGTGTGAATGTGGCTCCAGTAATAGATACTCTTGAAGACCTTTTCTACGCAGAAGGAGACGATATAATGTTTGTTCCAGAAGTAGATGATCCAAATGGAGACACAATAATTATTACAATCTCAGCACCGCTTGACGAGGGAGAATTTGAAACAGATCACACTAGTGCTGGTGAATATGAAATTACTGTTACTGCAAGTGATGGGGAATTAGACAGTGAAGAAACATTCACATTAAGCATTGAAGATGTAAATGTCTTACCTGTAATCAGTGGAATAGAAGATCTCGAAGTATCTGAAGGAGATACTGTAACTCTTGATATTGAAGTTGAGGATCTTGACGGAGATGATATAGAAGTTACAATCAGTGATCCTGTTGGAGACGATGGAGTTTGGGAAATTGCCTTTACAGAAAATGGTGAATACTCAATAACTATCACTGCAGATGACGGCAAAAACATTGTTGAAGAAACAATTACAATTGTGGTAGCGGATGTGAATATGCCTCCAGAGATTGTAGATGTTTCCTTGGACGCTGAATAAGCTTTGTAACCCCCCTTTCTTTTTTTCTTTTTTTTCTTTTTCCAATTAAACCAATAACACATAAAACACAAATAATGTATTGAAATATTACAACATTTATTGCTATATGTTTAAGTTGAGGGATAATCAAAAAGAACCATTATGAGAACCACTTAAAAGTAACAATCAAGTAGAAATCTTTATATAACATCAACTATTGGGGCATAGAATGGCAAATCGAAAAAGCTATATTAGTATTCTTTGTATTATTATGACAATTCTCCTGGCAAGTTCTGCTATGGCAATAACAACATTCACAGCACAAGAAACTGAGATGTTGACTTTAACTGTAGACACAATAGATCTTGATGGTGATGATATTACATATACTTATTCAGAACCATTTGATGAAAATGGAGAGTGGCTAACAGAATATGAGGACGCTGGAGAGTACACAATTACAATTACTGCAAGTGATGGACTCGAGACTGTGACAAAATATGTTAAAGTTGTTGTAGAAGAAACAAATCGTGAGCCATATTTAAGTGAAAATTCATTAACATTTTATGAACAAGATGAAATAGATCTTACTGAATATGTTATTGATCCTGACAATGATGTTCTTATTTATTCATTTTCAGAACCATTTAGTGAAGATGGAACGTGGACACCGGGTTTTGATGATGCAGGAAGATATGTTATTGAAGTTGAAGCAACTGATGGGGATTTGAGTATTTCTCGTTTAATGGAAGTTGTAATCGAAGAGACAAATCAAGCTCCAGAAATTGATGACAGTTTTAGTGATGAATTTGAATTAACAATTGCTGAAGGGGAGACCATGGAATTTTGGGTTGACGCAACAGATGGTGATGGTGATAGCCTTACAATTACTTGGAATTTTGATGGAGAAGGAAATGCAGTTGGTGAATCAGGAGAACTTGAGTTTGATTATGATACAGAAGGAGAGTATGAATTTTCCGTGACAGTTGGGGATGGTGAATATGACGTTACAAGAACATGGACAATTATTGTAGAAAATACTAACCGCGCTCCAGAGTTTGATACTTATGAATATAATTATGTTGTGAGTGAAGGAGAAACAATTACTATTCTTGAAGACTTTGAAAGTGAAGACCAAGATGGTGATAGCTTATCTTACGAATTTGGAACACCATTTAATGAAAATGGAGAGTGGGAGATTGATTACGAATCCGCAGGAAGTTTCGAAGTAAATGTTGTTGCAAGTGATGGTGAATTTGAAGTTGACCTTACAATTATTGTTGAAGTGGAAGACACTGATCGAGCACCAGAAGCAAGTTACGTACTTGAAACAAGTAATTTTGCTGAAGGCGATGAATTTACATTAGAAATAACAACAAGTGATCCTGATGGGGATGATGTAACAGTTGAAATACTTGAAGCACCTGAAGAAATGGAATTAGAAAGCAGTGGGAGTGGAGAAATTCACACCTTAATGTGGGACATTTCTTATGACACAATACAAAGGGAAGAGAATTTCTTAACAAATATCCTTAACGCTTTGCGTTTAGAACAAACTTTATTGAAAGAGAAATCAGAGACTATTGAATTACAAATCTGTGGCAGTGAAGAGTGCACAGAAGAAACAATTACAATTTACATTCAGAACATAAATCAAGCACCTGAATTCGTTGAATATTATAATCAAGGTGCAGTTGAAACAGATTTTGTTGAACCGTATGTATCAGCAACAGACGCAGATGGAGACATACTAAAATATTATTTCAGTGAACCCCTTAGTGAAGATGGTACATGGCAAACTGGCTATGAAGATGAAGGGGAGTATACTGTTACAATTACTGCAAGTGATGGATACCTAACAACAAGCGAAGAAATCACAATTGTTGTTGAAAAACTTAACAGAGAACCAAGTATTTGGGCAGATAAAGGAAGTTACACTGTTCTTGAAGGAGAAAAACTTCAGTTTTGGATTGATGGATCTGATGAAGACACTGAAGATGAGTTAACAATTACATTAACAAATAGTCCAGATGGTGCAACATTTAGTGATCAAACATTTACATGGACGCCAGACCATGATACTGTAACAGAAGCAAGTTGGGGTCTTTGGAATAAGCTAATCAGTGGGAGTGAAGTACTAACAAAATTGTTCTCTTCAGATGAAACAACTACTTGGTTAGAATTTGTTGTAACTGATGGTGAAGTGGAAGTTATAATGCCAATTGAAGTTGTTATTAAGAATGTGAATCAAGCTCCAGAGATTGTAAGCACAACACCAAGTGATGTGCAAAATGAAGCAGATGCTGGAGATGAAGTAGAATTCGCAGTGGAAGCAGCAGACGCTGATGGCGACGAGTTAGAATACAAATGGAGCTTTAGCGGGTTTGATTATGAAACTGTTCAAGGAACAGACCATATAAGTCGTGTGTTTACAAGCGATGGTGAGAAACGTGTTACAGTTGAAGTAAGCGATGGATTAGAAACAGTAGAACACAGTTGGATTATTGATGTAACTGGTACTGTAACAACCACAACTAAGGCAACAACAAGTAGCTCTTCAAGTAGTTCCTCAAGTAGCAGCGGTTCTGGGGATTCAGATGACGATTCAGACCCAACATACGCTGTGTATGTTGTAGAAGATTGGAAGTAAATTTTTCTTTTTCTTAAATTTTCTTTATTCATTTAATTATATCAATTGTTTCTGTTCTCTTATTAATGCTAAATTACACAGAAATACTTATAACAGGTATTCTCCAAAAATAATGTATGGATGACACTATTAAGCTCGCGATAGAAACAATTGCTCAAAACAAGCAAGCAATTGTATTCTGTGCTTCTAGGGCTAGTGCAGAAAAAACTGCTGAAGACATAGCAGCAAAGATTCACATGCAACAAAATGAAGCAAAAGAACATGCTATTTCTATGTCAGAAAAATGTGTAAAAGTTGTTTCACCAGCAACAAAGCAATGTAAACGTTTAGCTAAAATGTTGAACAAACAAATCGCATTCCATCATTCGGGATTACATAGCAAACAAAAAGAAACAATTGAAAACGAATTCAAAGAAGGCAATATAAAGATAATTTGTGCAACACCAACTCTGGCAGCTGGACTTTCTCTTCCAGTATTCAGAGTTATTTGTAAATCTCTTAAACGATTCTCTGGAAGATTTGGTATGAATTGGATTCCAGTTTTAGAATATTTACAAATGGCTGGAAGAGCAGGAAGACCTGAATATGAAAAATTTGGTGAGGCAATAGCAATCGCTAGGAACGAAGGGGATAAAGAAGAGATTTACCAGCGGTATGTCTGTGGCGAACCTGAAGAAATCTATAGTAAACTTAATGTTGAGCCAGTTCTTAGAATGTACTTGCTCTCTTTAATCGCAAGTGGGATAATCAAAGACAAAGTACAGATGAGTGAATTCTTTGAAGAAACGTTTTGGGCGCATCAATTTGGTGATATGGACGAACTTGAAGAGATAATGCAGCGTATGCTTAAACTGTTAGAAGAATGGGAATTTATTGTTGTGGGGGATGTAAAAGAAACAGACTCCTTAAAGACAAGAAACAAAAATAAAGAGAAAAAACAAGAGGGTATAAATAATGCAAACAATCTTTTCACATCAGCGTTAGAAATTGTTTCAAAAAAAGAGAAGAATGCAAAAGTACAAGAAACAAAAAACAGCCAAGCAACAAAACTTCATGCAACAAGACTTGGCAGGAGAATTTCTGAACTTTACCTTGATCCATTAACAGCAAATCATCTAATTAATTGTTTAGATAAAGCACAATACTGGTTGGAATCCACAAAAGAAAAAGTAACAGAAAAAGAAGCAACAAATTTTTCTTATTTGCAAGCTATAGCAAACACATTAGAGATGAGGCCATTACTTAGGATAAAAAGTAAAGAACAAAAAGAGTATGAAAACATTTTATTACAACATTATGAAGAACTTTTGCAAGAAGAACCAGATGTGTTTGATCTAGAGTATAGTGATTTTATGAATTCTATAAAAACAACTGAATTTTTTAATAAATGGATTAATGAAGTTGGCGAAGACAAATTACTTGAAGAGATGGGGATTAGGCCAGGAGAAATTAGAGTGAAACTTGAAATTGCAAATTGGTTATTGTACTCTTGCAGTGAAATTTCAAAAGTTCTAAATTATAAAACTCAACTTTCCTCGCTGCAAAAATTAAAAACAAGAGTGAAATTTGGTGTTAGAGAAGAAATCTTGCCATTGCTTAAAATAAAAGGGGTTGGAAGAGCACGTGCAAGGAAGCTTTACTTGCATAAGTTCAAAACAATAAGCGACTTAAAACTAGCAAGTCAAACTGATCTTGGGGCGTTACTTGGCCCCCGAATAGCAGCGTCAATTAAAGAACAATTAGGGCAAACTGTAGAAGAGATTCCAAAGGGAAAAAGGAAAGGGCAACTTAGTTTAGAAAAATTCGGAAAAAAGAAATAATTCTATTCCAAAAAGAATTATTTTGTGTAAATGAGTCTAGAGATTCATTTAATTCAATTTCTTCTTCAATCTCATCAACAACTATGATTTTCATCTTAACTTCTACATTTACTTCAATATCACCAATTGTTGTTTTTTGCATAGCACCAATGAATGCAAGTTCACCTAGTTCATCAAGAGATTCTGGAAAGTCTATGGTATAGCTGTACTCTCGCTCTTCACCTGGAGCAATGTCTTTTCCATCAAAATCATCAATAACCAAAATTCCGAGTGGATCTTCTTCAAATAGTTCCACGGTTAAAAAAACAGAGTCTGTATTGACGACTAAACCTTTCCCTTCAAAAACTCCCAAAGAATTAAATTCAAATTCTTCTTCAGCTGGAGCGATTCCAATAGCAAAGGATAATGGGGGAATAAAAAAAAGACAAAACAAACAAAGAAAAAATATTCTTTGCATTCCAAAGATCTTACTGTATAGTTTTTTATTCATCAGGACATCACTCCAGTAATGGTTATGCTTGAAGTTTTAGCTCCGGAAGTTTCTTCACTTGGTGCAGTAACAAGGATGTGGCAATAAGCATCATTAGCGCCATTACTTCCATTGATGTGGTACAATTCAGTTATTGCACGAGATTCTATACTTGACAGATTTGTCCAAGTAGTAAGAGCACTTGAATATGCGCCTGCTCCTTTTTCAGCAATCATGAAACTGTAATTACCTGGAGTCTCACTTGCCATATTTGTGAAAATATCAGTTGCATTAACATCTATGTCTGTTGGAACGTTTCCATCATTTCTAATCTCAAGGGCATTGAATGCTCCGTCAGTTGAGTTAACACTGATTCCTGGCGCAACATTACCAAAGTCAAGTGCAGACACTGGTAAGCTAACACTAACAAGACTAATTACATCAAATTGTGTAATAGTGCTCCAGTTACCAGTATCTGTTGCATTATATCCTTGCACTTTCCAGTAGTATGTTGTGAAATTAAGATCATTTACTGGACTAAAACTTGTATTGATTGATGTTTCAGGAATAGTTGAAACATTAACAATCTCTGTTGTAAACGCTTCATCAGTAGCAAGAACAAATGTGTAGTTAACATCACCCGTAAGATTTGTATTATTCCAAATGAATGCTGTGGTCCTATTTGTTGTAGTGCTAGCGTTCGTTGGAGATACATGGGTTGGAACAAGGTAATTATCGTCTGCTGGTTCTTCTGGAACGAAGACTTGATCAGTAATAACAACACCATCTGTACAAATTTCAACAGAATCTTCAATGCGGTCATTTGCTGTGACACAAGCATGCCAACTATCTCCAATGTTAGTTTCGTTAGAAGCTAAAATTTCTGATTTTCCTTCAGAGAGCACTTTAACTTGTTCTGGGCCAAGAGAGTTATTATGTATCATGATGTTATCCATTAATCCTTTGTAGTAATATCCTGTTCCAAGATTTCCTGATTCATTCTTTGAGCTATCGCTTCTTCCTAATTGGTCACCACCTGTGTGAGAAGATATTGTGCCCAATCCAGATGTGCTGTTTACAAGAACTCCGTCAACATAAAGTTCACAATCATCATTATCATCAAAGACAAAACTAACATGTTGCCATTGGCCTTCAGTTATTGGGTAAGATAAGAAAATAGTTCCCCAAGAAGTAGACCAAGCACCACCTCTAATGTGTCCATTACTCATGAAGAGATTTAATCCATGTGAAGTTCCTCCTTCTTCAAAGAGAACTTGTTCAGAGGCAGTGTCATATGGATAAATGTGCATGCTGTATGTTCGTCCTCCATCAAAAGCACTGTCAAATATAGAGTATGCACTGAATGATGCATAATCATTTACTCCATCAAACTCGTAAGCTGCACCACCATCAAAACCTCCTGTAAGGTTAAATGTGATGTCACTAATAGAGCCGTTAATGAATCCACCAGAATAATCTCGAGTTTCAGAATCAACATTACTGTAGTTCATAATAGGCATATTAATAATTGTTCTAGACTCGTTTCGAAGATACCAAGTGGTTGTTGAATTAACAATATCTCCTTCAGCATCAGCAAGAGTATAACTTGCAGTAAGATTATTGAAGCTACTGTTTAAACTACCAGGTGAGCTAATGCTAAAGTCATTAACAACAGGGAGATAATTTTCTGGACCGATATCAATTGAATTACTGCAAACGGAAAGCCCATTCTCTTTACCATCATTTGGAGTAGAACAGGCTCTCCATTCATCCCCGACTGCAGTTGTTTCATTATGAATGAAATCAGTTCTGTTTTCATAAAGTGCAGTTACCTGTTCTTGACCAAATGAAATGTTATAAATTGTAATCTGATCAAGTAGTCCCTGGTAATAGTACCCATCTCCGGTAAAATCTCCATCATGGAATTCGGTGTCGTCATATACTGCACCTATTGCATCATCAGATGAGTGTGCGCCAACAACTTTAGTTGTTGTTGTTGAATTAACAAGAACACCATCAAGATATAGTTCAAATATATCTTCTGCATTATCATAAATTATCACGGCGTGATGCCATGTAGATTCTGTGATTGGGTAGGATATAAAATCTCCAGTACCTCCCCATACTCCTGTATAAATAGTATTATTAGAAATATAAACATTCATCCCTGCAGCTGCCCCTCCTTCTTCAAAGATCATATGTCTCTCAGAGTTATTGTAAGAGTTGAAATAGAAACTAATAGCACGTTCATCAATTGAAGAATCAAAGTATTCATTAATACCTGTCCCATCGCAGGCGCCTTCATCAAGACACATATAACTTCCTGTTCCATCAAATTCATAAGCTGCGCCACCATCAAATCCTGCTGTAAGATTAAAGTTTGTTCCATTAAGGTATCCATCATTACCATAACCAGAGTAATCAACTGCAGTTTCATATGCATGACTTGTATTTACAACTGGCATATTCAAAATGATTACTGAACTATTAGATTTCTCCCAATTGTGGATTACTTTGATTGGATCAAGTTCAATGTCGCTTGTTTCTACAGAAATAGAAATATTTTCTGTAGATTTATTGAGCGGATCTGTTGCAGTGATATTAATGACATCAATAACTGGAACATTCTGGCCAGAAGTAATAAGGATGTCTTCACTACAAGTTTCTTGTCCATTATCAAATCCATCATTTCCTGTTACACAAACACTCCAAGTGTCATTCAAATCAGTAAAGGAGTTACTGAAATTATCTTTTGTGACGTTGCTAGCAAGGAGTGCAATTTCTTCTGGAGTGATGCTTGAGTTGATAATAACTATGTTATCCATTAGGCCAGAATAATAATAGTCGTTTCCAGAATCACTGCCTGTGTGGAAATTTGAAGAATCATGCATGGCGCCGAAAGCATCATTTCCTGTGTGCCCTCCTGAGTTAGAAATACTCTCGCTACTATTAACAAGAATGCCATTCAAATAAAGTTCAGTTGTTCCTTTAGATCTATAAACGTATGTTACATGCTGCCACTCACTTTCATTAATTGGAGATGATAAGAAGAGTTCATCACTGTCCCATGCTCCACTGTAAACGTGGCTGCCATTAATGTAAAGATTTAATCCATCCCCTGTCCCTCCTTCTTCAAAGAGAACTTGCAGGGGTCCAGTGTTGTATGGGTAAACGTGCATTGCGTATGTTCTTTCAAGAACTTCTTTATCAAAGTGGGTGTTTGCTGAAAGACCAAAGTCCATATCAATGTAATCATTTACTCCATCAAATTCATATGCTGCACCACCATCAAATCCTGCAGTTAAGTTGATAGTTACTCCTTCAAGTGTACCATTGTTTCCATGGGTTGAATAATCACTCATGTTAACTCCATAGCTAGTGTTGCCTCCTAAAACTGGGGCATTGAGGAGATATCTTGAAGTGCCATTATTTCTCCAATCATAAACAACTTGTATTTGGTCATTATCTTGGTCTGTAATGTTTACGCTGGAGGACAAATTATTGTTTGTATCGTTTGATCCGTCTGTGGAGTTAAGAGTAAATGTGTTCACAACTGGTGCATTATTTTCTTGGATTTGCAATTCTGCAGTGCAAACTGTGGTTCCATCTACAAGGCCATCATTTGCTGTTGCACAAATGGACCAATCTTCACCAAAGAAAGTTTCTTGTGATACAATGGTGTTTGTCATATTTTCATATAATGAAACTGCTTGATCAGCAGTGAGGGATCTATTGAACACCATTAGCTCATCAACTGTTCCATTGTATGGGTCATCATTAGTACCATCGCCTATCCGAATAGTAGTATTTCCTCCAGACATGTCATCATAATTATCCACTGAGAGAGGTTCTAATAATCCATTAATGTAAATTTCTCCAGAATATATTCCATTAGTGTCTCTATATGTTGTTACAATATGGTACCATTCTCCTTTGTTCCAAGTTTCTTTAGTGCTTTGAATACTTCCTCCATTACTGCCTGCTTGAAGTTTTCCATCTGCATTTATCGAGAGCCAATAAGAATCAACAAACCCTTCTTGTCTAGTTAAGAGTACGATATGGTCATCCAATGAGGAATCATAATCTACTGCTGGTTTAAACCACATAGATATGCTCAACTCTTCAAACACATTGTGGGTCGCATCAGCACCAATTTCAAAGTAACTTTCTCCATCTAACTCATAAGCGCCTCTGCCATCATGTCCTCCAGTACTATTCCAAACAGGAGTTCCAGTATAATCACTAATGTTGTGTGGGTAACTTGAATAATCTTTTGTTGAATTATTATCACTTCCTCCTTCAAATGGCATGTTAATGACTGTAATGGAGTTATTTTCAACCTCCCAGTTGTAAATAGTTTTAACTGACCCATCTCCTCCACTTATTGTTGCTGTCGCTGTCAAATTCTCAAATGTCGTATTCGTTCCAGACGTACTGTTAACAATAATTGTATCAACAACTGGGGCAGCAGTAATTGAAACTGGTCCACTATCTCTCTCAACGCTTTCAACTTCTTCAACGCCTGTTCCAATCAATGCTCCTGTAAGGTCCATGCCTGTGTTTCCTAAACTGTCACCAAGACCAAATAATCCAGAGAGCAATAGTGGCATTGCAACTAATGCAAGGACAAGTAAAACAGAAATTCCAATGTTAAATCTTGACTTTTGTTTTTGTTTACTCTCGAACTCTTCAATTCTAACATTAACAAGTTGTAATTCTCTGTATTTTTGTCTACCTTCTGTCTTAATTTGTTTTAACAGCTGTTTAACTGCACCAAGCTTTACTTCACTTGTTCTAATACCTAGTTTTCCTTTACAAAGTTTATTGGCAAGCCGCAACTGCTCACGCTGCGCTTCAAGTTCCATCTGTTTGAGGTGTTTGAGGCGAGACCTAAGCTGACGCTGACGAACTCTTAAGCTACTGATTCCAGAGCTAAATCTAGTTGCCATTATTTCTTAAGTTTCACCTCCTTCATTTTCTTGAGGCGCAATTCTATCGCTTCAGAATTTACTGCAAACAAATGCCCGCGAACTTTGCTTCTTGCACCTAAGCGAATAGAACTTTTGTGTAGTCTGCCGGACTGAGTTAATCGCTTAAGGGCTAAAGAAAGTGCAGCTGGCTTAGCTTGCGTTTGGTGAGTATTAAGTATGTCAAAAATTTCAGAACTTGCAAGTGCAGTTTTTCTCGACTGTAACAATGAAAGAATCTGTTCAGGAAGAGATTGTTTCTTTGTATCAACTGCAACAACATGTTCTCTTTCAGTGATGTAATACTGGTATGGTTTGCCTGTTCTAGAAAGTGTTCCTTGTTCAACGAGTTTGCGCAAATGAAATTGTACTTTTTTCAGAAAAACTTCTGTATACTGTGGATTCAAACGTTTTGCAATATCAGAAAGCTTTAGTGCAATGTTTTCTTCCTCAATAACTTGAACTATTCTTTTCCGCAAACCAGTGCTACTATTTTCTTTCGAGTACAGAACAAATTTTTCAATGCTGCCGGCAAGAGAAATTTGTTGTTCTTTTCCAGAAAGAAAATAATAATATCTGCCACCAATTTTTGTTGAACTCCGAATAATTAATTTCTTCTCAAACAACAACTGGAGCGCTAAAGAAAGAGATTGTTTGCTGTGTCCAGTAAATAATGCAGAATTATGGAGTTCTTCAAGCGTTTTTGGAGCTGACTCTAGGCTAAGTAAACCTAGCGCTAACTGCATGATACGCTTGTTTGCCGGCATTGTCCTTTATTTACATCTTCTCATTTATAAATATTACTAGAGAAAGTAAACAAAGAATCAAGTAAAGAAAATGGCTAGAATTTGCAAAAATGGCTAAAATGACAAAAATTACTAGAAAATGTAAAAATAGAATTTGTGAAAAGGAAGACAATAGTGACAAAAATAGCAAAAAGAATTTCTTTAAATAAGAACAAAAAAATAACTAAATAAACATTTCAGAAATTAATTTCACTGCAATTCGTTTCTCTGAAATAGGAATTACAAGTTCTGCTGTTTTAAAATTGTGTAAACGTTTAAGTCTTTGAATAAAAAAGATCAATTCCCGTAAACTAAGTCCTCCTGCAAGATTATGTGAGATAACTGAATGATCTAGGACTGAAGAATCAATTAATATGTAGCAATCAGACCATTTTTTAGCAATTGACATAACTGAATCGCTAACATCTATTTTCCCTTCAAAACTAATTTCTCTCATTGGGAATAAATGTAGCTTGTTTTGTTTCAAAAAAGTAAATTCTGCTTTTGCAAACGCATGTTGGCCGAGGAAAACAATATTGTGTGGTCGAATAATTTTGTGCAGTAAGAGTTTATTC
>CAYTOG010000003.1:0-46184 GCA_964439765.1 uncultured Methanosarcinales archaeon | reverse complement strand
ATTTGATTTTGAACTTCTTTTCCAGCCAATTCCATAAACCCTAAATCATTTTTCCTATATCTTATTTTGTCGTCCTCTTTTATCCCTGTTAGTTTTTCGACAAATTCCCTATTGCATTTATACAAGTTTTCTGAATCTGCATGTTGCTCAATTGTTGGAAAAGCTCTTTTAAGAATCTTAGATCTGGCAATATTAGCTTCTTCAATTATTTCACTTTTGATTAAAGTTCCAGCAAAATCAACTAACACTATTTTTTCATTCATTTTCTTCATTGTTCTGGTACCCTTTGCTATAACCCGAGCATTTCACGTAACTCACCAGATGGTTTCCATGGAGGATCGAATGTCACATCAATGTTTACTTCTTTTGCTCCTTTATACTTAATGATCTGTTTCAAATCTTGAACCATTTCTGGACCAAACGGGCACATTGGCGTTGTAAATGTGATAGTTAGATTCACAACATCGTTTTCTTTAATTTCAATTTTATATACTAAACCAAGTGTCCAAATATCAATATGAAGTTCAGGGTCTTCATAGTTCTTGCAGATCTTTTCAACTTGTTCTTTTGTGATTGCCATTTTCGTTTTTGTTATTATTAAATTGATCAAATTATTTTTTTTCTTCAATAAACTCTTTGAATCCCTTCTTTTGAATTTTTTTCGCAAGTTCCGTTGACCCTTGCTGAATAATCTTACCATTGCAAAGAACAGTTACTTTATCTGGCATTAACTCCCTCATAAAATGTTCATAATGAGTTATTAGAATTACACCCAGTGGCTCTTCTTCCTTCGCAACATGAATTGCTTTTGCTACCGTTTTTATCCCATCAACATCAAGACCTGAATCTGTTTCATCGAGTATTGCAAATGTTGGTTGCAGCAAGAGTAGTTGCAACATCTCGCTTCGTTTTTTCTCTCCACCACTAAACCCATAATTGAGATCTCTTGTTCGAAAACTTGAATCCATACCCAGCATAGACATTTTTCCCTTAAGTAATTTATAAAATTCTACCACCGAATATTTCTTCTTACCTAATTGTTCACGCTTTGTGTTTACTGCTTCACGTAGGAAATTATTAATTGTTACCCCAGGAACTTCTGATGGATATTGGAATGATAGAAATATTCCATTATCCGCTCTATCTTTTACACTTGATTCTGTTATGTCTTTTCCATTCAATAAGATTTTTCCTTTAGTCACTTTGTATTTTGGGTTCCCCATGATTGCGCCAGCAAGCGTGCTTTTCCCAGAGCCATTTGGCCCCATGATGGCGTGCACACTATTTGATTCGAATTTTAAGTTTATACCTTTCAAAATCTCTTTGTTAGCAACTTCTACATGAAGATCTTTGATTTCAAGTACTTGCATATTGTGTTGTTTGTTATTTTCTTTTTCCATTTTATCTTTGTTTCTTATGTATCAGTTTAAATCTTGATTTTTATTCTAATGCTTTATGCAATGTTTTTAGTGAAAGCAATGCACATTTATCTCTTGTGTGACTTATTGGAATGCCAAGTAAAGAGTTGATCTCCTTGCTTGTCATCTTTTGTGCTTCTTTTATTGTTCTCCCCTTTAACTCGTCTGTGAGTAAGGAAATTGATGCCTGCGAAATTGCACAACCATCTCCTTCAAAACTCACATCAATTATTTTTTCATCTTTGATTTCCAAATATAAGATAATATGGTCTCCACATAGTGGGTTGATCCCTTTCTCTGTTTTTGTTGCCCCATTCATTTTCCGTTTATTATGTGGGTGTTTGTAATGATCAATAATATTCTCTTTATAGATCTCTTGCTCTTCAGTTAACTTGTCATCTGTTGACATATCAGTTGGATTTTCTAGTTTCATTTTCTGTTCTCTTATTTGTTCAAATTAATCTATTTTGAATATTTTCTTAGCTTCTTTTATTCCATCAACCAATGCATCAATTTCTTCTTTGGTGTTATACAGATATAACGAGGCTCTACTTGCGCCGTTTTGTTTGATTTTTTCAAACAGTGGCATTGCACAATGATTTCCACCACGAATTGCAATTCCCCTTTTATTTAGTATTTCAGAGATGTCATGTGAATGTAACCCATTTATGTTAAATGAAAACATTGGTGCTCGATTTTTTGCGTCTTTGGGTCCAATTATCGTTAGTCCCTTTATTGTTTTCAATCTTTTTAATCCATATTCAGTTAATTCTTGCATTTGTCTTTCAATATTTTGCACTTCTAGATTTTCTAAATATTCTATCGCCGCTCGAAGACCAACTGCACCTTCAATGTTAGGTGTTCCTGCTTCGAATTTATATGGAATATCATTCCAGCTTGACTTCTGTTTTGTAACTTCCAAAATCATCCCACCACCAAAACTGAATGGAGACATTTTTGTGAGCAATTCTCTTCTTCCATAAAGAACTCCAATTCCAGTTGGACCAAGTGTTTTATGTCCAGAGAATGCCAAGAAGTCACAACCTAATTCTTTCACATCAACTTTAATATGTGGTACAGATTGTGCTGCATCAATTACAGTGATTATTTCTGGGTTTATATTCTTTGCATTTGTTATTATAGCTTTGATTGGATTAATTGTTCCAAGGACATTTGAAACTTGTGTTAATGACAAAATTTTTGTCCTCTTTGTTATCATTTTTTTTAATGTCGTTAGATCTAATCTGAAATCTTTTGTTATCTCCAGCCATTTTATTGTTGCTCCTGTTTTTTCTGCAATTTGTTGCCATGGAACAATGTTTGAATGGTGTTCCATTTCTGTTAAAATGATCTCATCTCCTTTATTGATTATGGATTGAAGTGACAATGCAAGTTTATTTAGTGAATCTGTTGTTCCACTTGTGAAAATTATCTCTTCAACATCTGCTCCTATGAACTTTGCAACAGTTCCTCTTGCTGCTTCTAATTGAATTGTTGCACGACTTGCTAATTCATGTACACTACGGTGCGTGTTTGCGTTGCTTGTTTTGTAATAGTTTGAAATCGCATTTATTACATTTTTTGGCTTTTGAGTTGTTGCACTGTTATCTAAATAGATCAATTTATGCTTGTTGATTTTTTCCTCAAATATAGGGAAATCTTTTTTTATTTTATCTATTGATTTCATCTTATTGTAACCTTAATTTTTCTTTTATTGTGTTGTTTATTTCTTGATAAGTTTCTTTAGGAATTTGTTTAATTTTTTTTAACTCTTGCAGTAAAAAACCATGTAAGATCATTCTCTGGGCATCTTCTTTTTCTATCCCACGAGATTCTAAATAATACACATTCTCCTCTTCAACTCTCCCTATTGCTGCACCATGACTACAAATCACACTATTGCTGTTAACATCCAAAATTGGAAGAGCATCACACTTTGTTTTGTCTCCTTGAGTGAAACATTTCATTCTTTGATGACTTTCTATTTGCTTAACGCCTTTTGGAATTTGAATTTTTCCAAAGAATTCTACTTTTGCATTACCTAAAAGTGCTCCGTTACAAACCATGTCCCCTTTAGTTTTATCTGCTTCATGCCACATATTTGTCTCTATATCAATTTGTTCTCCTTCTTTTCCAAGAAAAATGACTACACTCTTTGCTGTTGCACTTTTTTCTTTGAGTTTAATATTTTGTTGAATAGTTGTGTGCTCCCCAGCCAAAATACAATCAATTATCATTAATGTAGAATTTTCTTGTATGTCTACGTTTGTTTTGATCATAGAGTTGGACCTTTTTTTAGAATCATGAAGAAGAAGAATTGTTGCTTCTGCATTTTTTTCAATTGAAATATTTATGTTATTGCAACTTTTCGGAAAATCAATTCCAGGAAGTAAGATAATTGGAGTTGACTCTTTTTGATTTGAAATAATTCTTATATTAAACGAATTGCCCTCTTCTTTTGACTCTACATTTCCCATGATACACTGTGCTGTTTTCATTTACATTCCTTCAACTTCTAACTCAATTAACTTATTCAATTCAACTGCGTATTCTAATGGGAGTGCTTTGATTACTGGAGAAATGAACCCGCTTACAATTACTTTTGTTGCTTGTTCAACAGATAGGCCACGGCTTTGCAGATAGAACATTTGTTCATCACTAACTTTACTTACACTAGCTTCATGGCCAATATTTGCATTTGAAGATGCGCAGGCTATGTATGGATATGTTTTAGAAACTGATTTCTCGTCCAGAAGAAGGGCATCACATTGTACTTTACTTTTCACGTTCTTTGCATTAGGTGAAACTTTAACCAGTCCACGATAACTTGAAATTCCCCCCTCTTTACTGATACTTTTTGCTTTAATGATAGAGGTTGTATTTGATGCTGCATGGATGACTTTCGCCCCAGTATCTTGATCTTGATTTTCTCCTGCAAAAGCAATCCCTAAACTTTCTGTGTGTGCACCCTCACCAACAAGAACTGAACTTGGGTATAACATAGTTCTTGAACTTCCCATGTTACCATTTGTCCAAATCATTTTTGCATCTTTTTGTACTAAAGCTCTTTTAGTGTTGAGGTTGTAGACATTTCTGCTCCAGTTTTCGATAGATGTGTATCTCATAGTTGCACCTTTCATCACATGAATTTCAACACAACCTGCATGTAGAGAACTTTGTTGATATCTTGGTGAGCTGCAACCTTCAATGTAATGTAACTCTGCTCCTTCATCAACAATTATTAATGTGTGTTCGAACTGGCCACCTTGTTTTTGGTTCATTCTGAAGTATGCTTGCAATGGGAGATCTACTTTGATGTTTTTTGGCACATAAATAAATGTCCCACCACTCCACACAGCAGCATGAAGCATTATGAACTTATGGTCGTTAATTGGAATACAATTTGTCATGAAAAATTTCTTAACTAGTTCTTCATGTGTTTTTAAAGCAACATCCATATTCTCAAATATAACTCCTTTCTCTTTGAGCTTTTTTTGTAGATTATGATAGACCATTCCACTGTCATATTGTGCACCAACTCCCGCCAATGCTTTCTTTTCTGCTTCAGGTATGCCCAATTTATCAAACGTTTTTTTTATTTCATCAGGAACATCATCCCAAGAATCACTTTCAGTTGCGTTTGGATCAACAAAATAAATTATTTTGTTCAAGTCAAGTTTGCTCAAGTCTGGGCCCCAATTTGGTATTGTTGTTTTTTGAAACAATGAGAAGGCTTTGAGCCTTTTTTGTAACATCCATTCTGGTTCGTTTTTAGTTTTAGAAATTAATCTGACGACTTCCTCTGTCATCCCAGGAGTTGTTTGAAACTTTGGCTCGTGCTTGTCTGCTGTGTCAAAGATGGTTCTATCTATCTTAACAATATTTTTTTCTCCCACATTAACACACTCTTTTCTTTTTTTCTTCTTCGCTGTGGTGAGTACATCTCTGACATGGCCTCTGTTTTACTTCTAGGGAACTATTCTTTGCATATAACCTACAAAGAATTCCAGAATCTTTTACCATGCGATTGAGTTGTAAAATTTCTGCAGTAAGAACACTTTTATCTTCCATTATTCTCTTCACGGCCTCAGATATTTGTTCTTTGAGTTTTGGTGTTTCTAATATATTCGTTCTTGCACGTTTATCTTTTTTATAATGAGAAATACTTGCTTCAGTAACGCCCATTATTGTTGCAACTTCTTTTTGTGTCATTCCTTTTTTTATTAGGCTAAGCGCTATTTGTTTACGAATTGCTGGCAGAACATACCAAACTTCAATTTCTTGTGGATAGGTTACTTTTCGCATTGTTATATTTCTCCATTCTATGGCTAATTTCTCCTTAACAATAGTTAATTTATAAGGTTTTTGATGGTTTTATAGAAATTATCAAATATTTTGTTAATTTACTGGAAATTAAAGTATTTTCATTTTGAGACGTTTGATTTTTAAATAAACAGGTAAAAATCACATTATGACACTTGATGCTTTTTTTGGAACATATGAGCGTACTGTTTCTGAAGATAAATTTCGTATATGTCTTCCAAAACCATGGAATACTGCCCTTGATCATTTATCTCCATTTTATTTGTATCAACCACTTGCTGGAAAATGTCCAATCCCTGTCTTACATGTTATTCCAGAATCTTATCTTCATGAAGAATTCCCTCAATTGCTTACTGGAATCCGAAGCCCTTTTGTTGCAAACGAACAAGAAGCCAGTGCCTATTTTGCTTCTCTTGGAGATCTTTTATCTAACCTTGCACATCTCCCATATAATCCCAGTAAAGGGCAACATCCTGGAAGAATTACAATCCCACGAGGAGGAACATTTACTAAAATAATTCCAGAAGATAGACGAGTCATGTTAATCGGTCTTAATAATTACTTTAGTATTTACGCTGGAAGTTTAGAAACCGTATTAGATAATCTTAAAAATTTCAGAAAACAAGAGTGATTTATTTAAAAAAAGCACATTAAGTTCAATACTCTGTTAATTTCTTCACAGCATTGAAATGAAGAAGTGTAGTGTTACCACTCTTATTCTGCTGCTTTTCAGTTTGAATATATTTTCCTTCACTAAGTTTTGCTACTCGGCGCTGGAAACTTTTGTAACTCATTTCTCTACCTTTTTCACAGAATAGCTGATAAAGTTCTCCAATCTTTGCGCCACTATTAACTTTGATCAATTCTAAAAGTTCCAACATCTCTGCTGGTAGAGCATCTTTTGGTTTTATATAAAACTCGTCAACTTTGCGAATAGCAACTGCAACATGTTCAGGAGTTATTTTCCTTGATGATTTTTCTTCTGCTATGTTACCTGCTTCACGCATTAAGTATAAACCAATTCTTACATCACCAGTTTCTGTGCATTTTTGACAAAGTTCACTGAAGGCATCATCATCCCAACATCCTTGAACAAATGCATACTTCCTTCTTTCCACTAGAATTCCTTTAATTTCAGATTCCTTATATGCACGAAATGTTACAAATTCCGGTGAGAGCCTGGATCTTATTCTTTCATCAAGCGTCGAGAAAGTATCCCTATAATTTGTTATTAGGATTATTGTTTTGCGATAAATATCCTCAAGAACAGTGTATAGAAAATCAGTGTCTTCTAATTTGTCAATTTCATCAAAGACAAACACAGCACTGATTCCTTGTTTGTTAATCTTTTGCGCAATTAAATCAAATAGTTCTGAAGTTTTTTTATTTTGAATAAATTTGAATCCTAATTTATCACAAATTTTTGCAAATACTTTGTAGGTTGTATTCTCTTTCCAACAGTTGATGTAGAAGGAATAAATTTCATCTGTTTCTTCTTCAAGTTCTCTTAAGACATTTTTACACGCCGTTGTTTTCCCAATACCTGGTACCCCATCAACAAAGAGGTTTCTTCCAGTATGGCCATCGAGCATTGGGCGGATTGCTATTGCAAAACGTTTCTGCTCAGCTTCCCTATATTTGAGAATTTTTGGTTGGAAATCATAGTCTAGAACAATAGTGTCTCTAAATAATGATTCACCACTTCGAAGCATGTTTTTGAACATCGACATAGAAATTCTGTTTTTTGGTGTGTATATTAAGTTTTTGATGATCTAGGCTAGGCGCCCATCAAAATAGATCTCTCTTCTCCAAAACATATATATATTTCTGTTATACTATTTAGCAATATGGGTGGGAAAAATTCAAAGAATATTGCATTAATACTTGGAGCCTTATTTCTATTGATGATCATAATTTATTACTTCTCCTTCCTTAATTCAGCTGAAAACTCCACTGATGGATTTTTAGATGGTAATTGTGAGAGTATTTCTGACTCTCAAAACAAAGCAGAATGTTACACTGAACTTGCTCGAACAACTGGCGAAGTTGGATATTGCACAAACACAAATTATTGGTTTGAAGAATGTTTAGAAATTGCAGACCCTAACTTTGAAGCTGACATAGATGTTCTTAATGAAGTATGTGAATCAGTAACTGATAGTTCTAAAAGAAATGAATGCTATGAATATGTTGAAGAAAATTATTAACATTAATTCTATTCTAACGAAAATTCCCCATTATATAATGTAAATGTTTTCTCTCCTAATGACCCCCTTAGTGCAATGTCAACATTTCTTCCAATGTCAACTGCTAACAAATCAATTCCTTGCGATTGTCCATTTCTAGAATAGAAACCAGTTATAGAACCTTCATCAAAGTGCAAGTATGTGTCTTCTGAAGGAGAAGATCTCCTAAAAGCCAATTCAGTATTTCCATCAGTATCAATGTCACCTAATGTCAATTCCATTCCTTGGCCATTGCTAACTTCAACCCATGGCATTTCTCCAATATCATAATTCATACACCCACTAAGATTTTCTTGTGTTGTATAAAAGCATGAAATAGCTACCCCTAAAATTCCTATTAAACTAGATTTTAATGGCATATTTATTTTCACACTCCATATTGTTATAAGTCATTCCTAGATATTGTTGCGAATTTTAGGAAAAGTTAGAAGAAATAAGATTTCTATCTAAACTATTACTTCTTCCCTATCTCTTTAATCCCACTCATGTAAGGCCATAAAACTTTTGGCACCATTACAGTCCCATCCTTTGTTTGGAAATTTTCAAGTATTGCAACTATCGCCCTTGCTGTTGCGATCGCAGTGTTATTAATAATGTGAGCATACTCTTTTTCCCCAGTTGCTTTCCTTCTGAATTTAGTGTTTAGAGTTACAGATTGATAATCAGTACAATTACTACAACTTGTTAACTCTCTGTATGCTCCTTTTTTCTCATTTTGTCCTGGGAACCATCCTTCAATATCATACTGCAAAGATTGTTTATTACCAATATCACCTGTGCAAATTTGCACAACACGAAATGGAATTCCAAGTTCATTGAAAATCCTTTCTGAAAGTGCTTCAGCATAATCAAAGAATTTTGGTGAATCTTCTGGTTTACAATAAATTATCTGCTCAATCTTATTGAATTGATGCACTCGAAAAATTCCTTTAGTGTCCCTTCCATGACTCCCTGCCTCTTTTCTAAAACATGCACTAATCCCACAAAGTTTTAGGGCAAGTTCCTCTTCAGTCATCACTGCATCTTTCTTTAGTGCAACAAGTGGATGTTCACTAGTTCCAATAAGATATAGATCTTCATCTTCAATTTTGTAAATTGTGTCTTCGAATTCAGATAAGTTAACCCCCCCAGCTAGAGCTGCACGATTTAGCATGAATGGAGGATAAATCAAATTAAATCCTTCTTTTCGCAATAGATCTATTGCGAACCTTTGAAGTGCAAGGTCAAGAATCACAGCTTCGTTTTTAAGATAATAAAATCTTGCAGCACTTACATGAGCTGCTGTATCTAAATCTACAAGGTCGAGGTCTTGCATAATCTCTTGATGATCTTTAATTGGAAAATCAAACTTTGGTTTTTCCCCAACTTCCCTTATAGTTGGATTATCTGCATCACTATCTCCTTTTGGAACACTTGGTTCAAGAACGTTGCCTATTTTTTTAATTAGAGTGTTACGCTCTTTTAGCAAGTTTGTTGTTTTTTCTTCACTAACCTTTATTTTACTTGCAAGTTCTTTCATTTCTTTAATTTTTATCTGAGCTTCGTCTTTCTTCTTCTGTTTCATTAAAGAGTTTATCTCTTCTGAGACTTTGTTCCTCTCTTGTTGCAGTTTTTGCAGATCTGTTTTTTCTTCTCTCCATTGCTCATCGATTCTAAGCGCTTTGTCCACAATTTCAAGATCATGGCCACGGCGCCTTTCACTTTGTTTCACTGCCTTGATATTTTCTCTTAAGAATTTTATTGATAACATTGTCCTCTGAATAGTTGCTTAAAAATATATAAAGGTATTGCTAAAGGAAATAAAGGCTAACATTGTTTATTAGTCTATGCCGATACTCTTATAAATCTAAAAGTGATACTTTCCTTTGATTATTATGCAAAAAGGAGTGATGGCCCGTATTGGATTAGTTTTAGCTATATTTATTCTAGTGATAAGTTCATTTGCTCTTGCTGAATCTTGCACAAGTGATGAAGATTGCAGTGACCTTGGAGACACATGGACTTGTGATACCACAGATACTCTTGAATGCGTTGAACTTGATGTTGAAGGGATTACAAGTAGTGAAGATGATTCTACAGATTCAGATGGAGATGGAACTATTGATTCTGAAGACAGTGAAGAAGATGATGACAGTTGTATTGATGGTTATGATAATGACGGCGATGGTCTTGTAGATTGCTTAGATGACAGTTGTGATTACTATAGTTATTGTGAATATTCTGTAGAATATACTTGTGATGATGGCTATGATAATGATGTTGACGAATTAATTGATGAAGAAGATAGTGATTGCCTTGATGCCGACGATAATGGCATTGTTGATGGCCTTGAGTTAAGTTCCAGTGATGATGACACTAGTGAATCCGAGGACTCTTATGAAGACACTACCGAGATTGCAGCTGCCCTTAGTGCACTAGAAGAAAGTGTTAGTGATCTTGAAGCAAGCATAGAAGAAATATCTTCAGAAGTTGATACACTGGAGAATAGCGTTGCTGATGTTGAAACAGACATTCAACTCCTTGGAACAGAACAATATCAACTTGAACGTGATGTTGAAGAACAAGTTAACACCATTGAATCACAAGTATCAACAGGCCTTGCTGTTTTGCAAGAAGAGATTGATACAACTCAAACTGAACTTGAAGGAACTCAAGAAGAAGTTGAATCTAGTGTTGAAAGAGCATCATTTTTTAGAACACTAAGTATTGTGTTTGTTCTCTTGGTTATTTTTGGAGCCATTGGGTTCTTTTTACGTACACACAAAATAGAAGAAGAAAAAACCATTCCAAAGAATGTTAGAAATTTTATCACTAAACAAATTAAATCTGGGGTTCCCGAGGGACACATAATTTTAGCATTAGAAAAAAGTGGTTGGCCAACTCATGATGCAAAGTGGGCATTCGAACAAACAACAGTACACAACTATAATGATTTTTTAGATGCACATGGAAAAACAAAAAAAGCTGTACCAAAACATAAGCCAAGCTCCGAGCATTATCAAAAAATTGCAATAGTTTCTATATTAAGTATTGTTATTCTTGCAGCACTTGTCTTCTTCGTAAAACAAAGCGTTGGATTTGCAGTTTATTATGAAGGAATTAGCAGTGATGAATTATCAGATCTTGCACTTGAAACTTTAGACTTAATGATAGAACAGAATAGTTTTTATGAAACAATAGACTATGTGGATATTTGTTTACAAATAACTGATGATGATGCAGTTGCTTCTTTTCGCGTCTTGAAAACACCATATGGACATAGTATTGAAGAGATTGATGTTCATTGTGTAAGTAATCCAGAAGAGTATGACTTCGCAGTTTCATTTACTAGTTGGAATACTTTCAGTTCACTAGTGGGATCACTCACTTGCACAGGAATTGAGTCTGCCCATGCAATCGAGGAGGGCAGCATTATGTCTCGTGGGATGTATGTTCTTCCGTCATATTATGTTGCCAGTGGATTTGATATTGTCGAAGGTGTTGATTATTCAGATTTCTGTGGTGCTCTTAGCCTTTGTTTAAGCGATAGTGATTTGGCATTAATTGGCATTGAGTGTTAACTATTCAATTATTTCTTATCAAAAAAAATTTAACATAAAAATATCATTAAAAAATAAAGAGAAGATTATAATTGAAAGAGAAAGAAAAACAATTCTAACAGAACATAACTCTTAGATCATAATCAAACCTTGCGAGAAATTCTTCCGCTGCTATTGTGTTAAGATCTTTAATCTGTTCATACACATCTTTACTAAAACAATGTGCACAAAGCCCCATTTCATTTCCACACCCAATACAATGAGTATCTCCAGAAAAGTTGCATGTTACAATTTTTTCAGGTAAGTTTGGATCAATTTCACCAAGCATTTGTTTCATTTGCAAGGACAAACATTCTGAACAAACAGGATTACTAATAATTTCTTGACAATCAATACATCTATGAAAAATCCCTTCACTCTTACCACGAAGAGTTCCATCCCAAGATCCTTCTCCAAGAACATGTGCACCCATATATTTCACCTCTATTTGTCTTCTATATACACTAATCTTTTTACAAATGAATATCTAAATAAATTTGAGAATAGAAGAAGTATATATATTTTGTGTAAATAACATATAGGTAGATATATTTCTTTTTTATTTTTGTTTATTGTATTACTTAATTTTTATGGAGAGAATATTATGAGAGAAGAAAAGGGAGCCCATAGGACTCCCAACCATCCACCTCTTATGGACTACCTTGGAAAGTTTAACTTTCCGATTAAAAAGGAATTGGACAAGATCAGACTCACCCACAAGAGGGGGTGAGGGTGGTAGAACTGTGGACGAATCCGATCTCAATCCATTAATTACAAGTAAAGTGCATTACGTATATAAATGTTACTATTTTGTATACTGGTGCAGAATATTGGGTGAATGCCCTGCTAATTAATTTGATTGTTAAGTTTATTAAAAACCCCAAATTTTCCTTATATTAACAATTCCCCTGTAAAAAAAGATTTTGTACTTTAGAAAACTTTTTAAACAAAAAAATAGTCTTTTACCTTGTTTTAAAAGAGGTAAATAGATGGAAGAGCGAAAAATTCTCACTGGAATGTTACTTGTAGCGTTAGTTGTTTCTGTTATTGGAGGTATAGTAATATTTGATCAGTTGAGAACACTTAACTCTCTAACTGGGGCTGTTTCTGGCCAAGTTGATTTGAACATAACAACAGATATCTCTATTAGTTTACCTGGTAACAATGCTATTGATTTTGGTCAAGGGTTTGTTGATCCAGATGCAGATGCTGCTCTTTTAGATGCAATCATGGGACAAGTACTAAATGGGACTTGGGGAAATGATTCATTTAACATCACTATTCGAAATGATGGAAATGTTGGAATTAATGTTACTGTTGAATCCGATAAAATTCGAGGAAATGAGAGTGATAGCTTTGCATGCCAAGGCGATAGTATTTGTGGAGGGTCTTTAAATAATCTCACAGGAGATGGATTAAAATTTGCTGCTATGACATTTGAAAATGAAATCAATTCATGTGCTAGTGCATATTTACAAGATGCACCAACTGATTTTATTAATCCCATTGGCACACCAAATGCTGAAGTTAAATCTTGTGGTTGTTTAAGTAGTGCTTCAGCTGGCGATGAAATTGCTCTTGGGATGGTTATTGGCATACCAAATGATGCTAGTGGGTTTAAAAGTGCAACACTCACAATCTCGGCAGAAGAATCGGATCAATCTTGTTGAAAATTTTATTGTTTTTTAATTTTAACTTTCATTAAAAAAATTTGTAATTATTTCTTTTGGTTCTCTTTTTACTAAAAGACCTTCTCTTGGCAAACAATCATAATACTTCTTCCACACAAAACGTTCATCAAGGTAAATAATTACACCACGGTCAGTTTCACTCCGAATACATCTTCCCGCTGATTGAATACACTTGTTAATTGCAGGATATGTGTATGCATAGTCCCAACCCTTTGAAAATTTTTGGTCATAATAATTAATTGTTTCTTGCGTTTTTAAGTCAGGCCTCGCTAGAGGAATTCCAACAACAATAACACCTTGAAGTAAATCTCCTGGAAAATCAATTCCTTCTGCGAAATTTGCTCCAGTCACTCCTAAAAGTACTGCACCATTTTCTTTATATGAATGAAATTCATTTAGCAATGTCTCTTTGCTTTCCTTATCCATTCCCCTCACTTCTTGCAATATTTTCTTGCGTGTTAAGATTTTTGTTGCAACAGTATCTCTAAGATAATAAGAAGGAAAAAATACCGCAACATTACCTGGTATTGCGCCAGCAAACTCTGAAATTAATTTTGCCATCTCAGTGTACATCTTATCTGATCGACTTGTATACTTCGTTGTTGTTCGTGGCACGATAATACATCTTCTATTCTCTGCAGGAAATGGTGACCAATATTTTTGCATGTTGTTATTTGTTATTCCCAAAAGATCTGAATACATCTTTAATGGCATGAGTGTTCCGCTCATAATAACACTACCATGAACTCCTTCAAATATCCCCTTACTTGCAACACTTGGATCTAAACAAGAATATTCTATCTCTTTAAACGCCCCAGCTTTTCCTTGAACTTCACGAAAGATTCTTGCAAACCCATGATCTTCACCATTCCATTTTCGAAGGAATTCAGCTACAGATGTACAGAAACTTTTCTTTTGCTTTGATTGTATTTCTTCAGCCACGGAATCTAAATCTTCAATTAATTGATCATAATCTATTGTTGTATTTATTATTGCTCTGACATCATCTCTAGTTACTTTGGACTCATTTGTTTGTTTGCTAAGTGATTTTAGATTCGCACATTTTACATTGATTTTTGTTAGCATGTTATTAAGATCGTCAGCTCCTGCTTTGAGTGCTTCCCCAGCTGCATATCTTAGTACATTTGTTGAAAGTTTACTTGATAGCATATCAGAAATTCTTGTTGGGAGATTATGTCCCTCGTCAACAATGAGAATTATATCCTTTAGTTCTATGTCTAATTTTTTTAGAATGTTCTGTCTAATAATCGGGTTGAACAAATAGTAGTAATCCCCCACAACAACATCAGCTTTTTTCGCAAGCCCTAAAGCGATTTCATAACTACACATTCCCTCTCTTGTTGCCGTTAATTGTAACTCCTCCATATGCATAGGTTTTGCAACTTTTAGTTTTTCAAGGAGGTATTCTGCTTCAACTGTTAATCCCTTATTGTTCTTTACCTTACTGTAATATGCACAATTACCTTTTGTTACCAGAGATTTACAAAATTCATTGAAATCACTGCCGAAAAGTTTTGCAACTTCTTGAGAACACATTCCTTTTTTTCCAACAATATCACTTACAACAATTGATTCGCCGGATTTTTTTTGCATCGCTTGAAGTGTCTCAATTGCGATCCTGTGCTGTGTATGCCTATTTGTTAAGAAGAAGACTTTTTTCTTGAGTTTTTTAGCGAGCGGTACTGCAACACCCAAAGCACTTGCAGTTTTACCAAGCCCAGTTGGAGCATGTGCAAGCAAGGTTTTTTCTGAGTGCAGAGCTTCTTTTATATCTCTGACTAATTCTGCTTGGCCATCCCTTAATGAATCGTGTGGAAAACAAATGTCTGGATCACTTAGAAGTTCTTTTTGATTGATTGTTGAAGAGTTTGTAGAAGTTTGGACCATCACCCATTTTTGGCCCACGGTTTGTACTTAAATGTTGTGGGTATGTGAGTATATGTTAAGAAGATTATGTATTTAATATAGATATTATTCTTTTAATAATTCACTTATAGATCTATTATGATTTAAATTCCACATAACTTTTGCAAAATATCCTGCAACAGATACTTCTTCATACCAAGGGTGGTCTTTTGCAAAACCTGCCCCACCGTGATGTACTGCATCTGTCCCTATTATCTTTTTTATGTGTCCTTTTTCAAATGCCCCATCTATACGCCCAATAGCTGGCCCAGAAAATAGCGGTAATGATGTTGCAAAATAAATATCTCTTGCTCCTTTTTCTTTAAGAAGAGCACAACCTTCTACTAATGTCCCAGCTGTTGCAACCATATCATCAACCAGTAATACATCTTTACCTCTAACATCCCCTAATAAAAGCATTTCATCAATTTCACCGCCCCCAGAATAATCTCTTCGTTTCCAGAGCATTGAAAGTCCTGTTCCAAGATGGCTTGCAAAATATTTGTTTCTCTCAACTGCACCAGTATCTGGAGAACAAACCATAAGATTGCCTAATGGTACATGTTCACGGATATAATCTAAATGGTTTTTTGAGGCATGTAAATCTTCAAACAATGTTCTTGTACACACTCCCGCAATTGCTGGGTTATGAACATCCAATGTGATTATACGATCCGCATGTTCCCCCTCTAAACTACGAATGATTCTTGCCGCAGCAATACACTCACGGCCACGAGCAACCTCTTGACGAGAATAAGGAAAATAAGGAAGAACAGCAGTGACTCTTCCAGCCCCTGAACGCCAAGATGCATCTAGAGTGTTATATAACGCTGCCAAATTAGTATCTACGGAATGGCCAGTAACACTATTTACTGGGTCTTGTATTACATAAATATCCATTCCACGAATACTTTGACCAACAGCATTTCTAACTTCAGTATCATCAAAATGTTTTTCTTTTATTTCAATCCATTTGACTTTTCCATCTGGTGCATGTTGACCATATTCTTTTAAACACCTACTTTCAAGCTTTTCAAATATTGATCTTGCAAATGGCTCTCCAGAAGAACAAGCAACTATTCCTATGTTACTTTGATAGGTCATATTATATAGTTATTTGATGGTTCTTTTTTTTAAATATATGTTCTCTCAAAACAGTAAATAAACATATGTTGTTTAGCCAGGTCATTTCCTTTGCACTATAACATATATTCTAAAGAGAATATTTTGCTGTTATTTTATCGACTACAAGTGACGAAGATTGGACAATTATGGTTGCATCCCTCCATCAGAAGAAAAGCTTTAAATAGAAGTCTTCAACATAGAGATTTACTTTTCACATATTAGTATGTAAAAAAACAAACATATTGATTTGAAGAGAAGTTTTTTGATGAGAGTGTTGGATACGATGGGTGGCAGTAAACGAAAGTTTGGAGGGAAGTCAATGACATTAAATAAAGAAATATTTGAAGTGTTTTTTCGTGAAAAGCCAGCCATGATGCTTGTGGAACTCAAAAATGCAAACAGTCAAATTTATGCGTCTGTTCTTGCAAAACAAATTGATTGCACATACTCCCATGTGGTTAAAATTCTACAGGAAATGCAAAAAGCAGAGTTAATTACTTTCAAAAAGGAAGGAAGACTCAAGTTGCTTGAGTTAACAACAAAGGGTAGAGATATTGCAAGCAATATTGAGAGCATCCGTAGTATGTTGTAAAAGTTCTTTTTTTCTTTTTTTTTAATTTTATTCTTGTTGATTATTCCAAAGTTTTATTAGATTAGAATTGTTTTATTATTCTATGGCAACCCTTTTAACCATAGCTGAGCGTGTTAGAAAATGTACAAGGTGCCCTCTTTGGAAACATAGGTTACAAGCACTACCTGGCTCTGGCAAAGTTTCTTCTCGTTATGTTATTATTTTGGAATCTCCTGATGACATTGCAGATAGGAAAGGAGACTTGTGGGAAGGCAAAGCTGGACGTGCCCTTTTATCAACTTTACATTCTTTGAAGGTTGATCGCAAAGATGTTTTCCTAACTTCGCTTGTTAAGTGTAGTTCTGCTGGAAGCCCAGTTGATAAAAGAGAAATTGAAGAGTGCCACGCTTATTTAGAAGAACAGTTAAGTTGTTTAGTTGATGCTCGAAAAATAATTGTTGTTAGTCGTCGCAGTAATTTAGTTTTAGCAAAAAATGCAATTAAAGTAGCTAATATCTCTGAGATTGAAACTGTTTTGAAACAAAAGAAAACTTCAACCCGAAAAAAAGTAACTAAAAAGAAAGTTGTTAAGAAAAAGATTTTGAAGAGTAAAAAACTTAAGAAAAAATGATTATTTATAGTTTAACTTTGAAGATGATAAAATCTATTGAGGAATAGTTGGTGGTGGTGGAATTGCCCCTGTTCTTACTGGTAAACCAGCATAAGGAACTGGTGCAGGTAGAGTTGGAGGAGGGGGTGCTTGCGTTTGTGCAACTGCTGTTGATTGAGCGCCTTGTGCTAAAACTTCATTTAACCAATCTGCCGCTGGTCCGCCTTCCCTTAGTGCAGCAGTTAAAGTCATTTCTTCTCCAGGTCTTGCAGAGTATGCTGCTGCAGAACTATCTTCTGGTGCAAAATGTCTGTATGCTTCAAGCGAATCTGTTCTTCGCAGATCAAACGCTACAATATCCTCTGGTCCATCATTAGACAAATAACGAATAGGTAAACTATCTCTTCCTGAAACTTTTAACCTTTCAAGTGCAACTCTTGTTTCTTCTTCGTGTTCTTTTTGATATTGATCTAATGTATCTTCTGTTGTTTGTAAGTCAAAATTTAATGCAAGGTAACCTGTAATCCCCCTTAAATGCCTTGTTCTTTTTTGTGGATCAATTCCACTTAAAGCTCCTTTAAACGTTGCAATAACACTACGCATTCTCCTATCTTCAACATATGTTTTAGGACTTTCTGGAACTAATAGGTCTTCATCTCCTAGTGGATCAAAATTAAACTGACCATATAACACTTCAGATAAATTTCTAACTCTCTCTCTCCAAGAATGGTTTCTTGAAATATCAACACCATGTGTGCTTTGTAAATATCTTGCAGATTTTCCCACTACAATATCATCTAATAATTCTCTTAATGGATCTCTTTCTGGAAGATCAATTCCGTACATCTCGGAAATAGTTTGTTTTGCTGTTGCAATTTGATCAAGCATAAGGTTTCGTTTATCTTTAACAAACCCGGCACTTTTCACTCTCCGCAATCTTGCATCAGATACATCAAATAATTTTAATTCAGATTCTAAATTGGTCAATTCCGTTAGAGCTTGCTCTGAATCTTCTCTTGAGGTTGCATAATCTGTTTCTAACATTATACCATAATCGTCACAGAGCATGTTAAATACAGCACTGACATTTGTTAAACGATCTTCTAAAGAATGATTTCCCCTTAAATGATTAGGATTATTTGGTCTTGCACCAATAAAATCAATTACATTCGCAGCTGCAGTATAATTACCGAACTCATTTCGCCTCCGTAATTGTCTTGCACTTGTTCCTGCTAGTAAATCTTTTACTAAAGTTGCATAGCCAATTGGTTTTGTTTCTATTGGGCCAGCTGGTTCAGTTACTTCATCTACCCAACCACCAACTTCTTGTAATGGTTGAGGAAGTGCGTTCACTACTTCTTGTTCAATATCATCACCTACACCAAAAAGAGTACTTCCTGCCCTTGGTCCAACGGACACTGGCAAATGATTCCCACCATGGAGAATTACATTTTCAATATCCCAAGCTTCATCTTCAGCTTCATCTTCACTAGTATAACCTGGATCTGTTATTTTGTCTGATGCTTGCGCTAGAAGTTCTTCAACAGCTGTACTGTGATCGGTTGATCCACTACCTGTTAACCCATCTTCAGTTAATCCAGTTGAATCTGATTCATCCATACCCTCTTAGAAGGAGACATTCTTTATAAATGTTGCTATTATCGTAACTAGGTAGTAACAAAAATGTGCACTTCAAGTGCATCTTTACGCATATTTTACAAATCTTGGTTCAGGCACCGCAGTTGGATCTGAAGAGACATATTTTGATTCTTGTGCAACTTCTGCAACTGGATTCCTTAGATCCCTTAATTCTTGCGAGTCAATTGTGTTACATCTTAGATTTTGTGTATCAGGTGCATCAATATTTGAACATCCATTGTAATTTTCAGCTACTGCAGTTTCAACACTTACTTGGCTACGTTCTTTATTTTGTTCTCTTCGCCCTTTTCCACCCGCGTTAATTGCATTTTTACGATAATCTCCTTTCAATCCCAAATCTTTTCTTAATTGCGCAACTGAAATGAAATTTTCTGAACCTTGTTCTCCAAGAAGATTGTAAGCATCATTACCTAATCGTTTTATTTCATTTACAGATAATTCTACTTCTTTGGATGCTACTTTTTTTACTAAAGCGTATGTTTCTGCGATTTGATCAACAGTTGCTGAAGCATAATCAATAAGTGTACCATCTGTATTTCGAGTTATTTTTTCTAATCGCACATAATCTGATAAAGTTGTTTCATATCCATCAAACATATTGTCAATTGAACCAGTTGCATCAAGATCTAATGTGTCTAATGTTTCGTTGATAGA
Source organism: uncultured Methanosarcinales archaeon (assembly GCA_964439765.1). Taxonomy (GTDB): domain Archaea; phylum Nanobdellota; class Nanobdellia; order Woesearchaeales; family GW2011-AR9. The sequence continues at coordinate 26,383 of CAYTOG010000003.1, read as the reverse complement.
TGAAGCGCCATCGAAATTTGACTGTGCACTTTCTAAAAACTCTCCAGTTAATGTGCATTGAACTTGACTTGGATCCCCCTTTATTTCTTCAGCAAATAAGACATTATGTGTAGTGTACAACAAGGCATCTGTTAATCTGTCACTATCAGGATTTCCTATTTGAGATTGATCTCCTTTTGCGACTTGCTGTAAAACACATAATTCTAATTGCCTATATTGAGGACTATCAAATAATTCTCCACCCATATCTGAAGAAACAATAAGATCAACTACTTGATCATTATCTAATGTTGAGAGATTTGGATTTGCATATGCTGCAGAGATTAAATTTGCTACACCAACACCATGTTGTTCCAATTCTGGTGCAGTAATGTTTGCATGTAAAGTATTATCTCCATCAATCCATAAAATATCATTATTTTCTTGAGGACTTTCTGGAAGTACTTTTTCTTGATCTTCAGAAGTTGCTGCAGCTTGTTTTTGTAATTCTTGTACAATTGGCGCAGGCGGTGCATCAATAGCGTCTGCAGTAGGAGTATATGATACTCCTGCAACTAGACCCAAAGTTATTGCTAATCTGTTTAAAAAACTCATTATAAATCTCCTCCAGTTGGATCTTTTGGAACTCTAATGTTATCACTTGCACAAGGGATTATTCCTACATTATGAAGTAAATCTATTGCTTTTACTTCTTCAGCTCCACTTAAACGATCATAACCGTTCATCATGATGTTATAAACTACTGTTGCACCGTGTAGTGAATCTTCAGCAACACTTGCTTCTGGATTACTTCTATCGCAACCATCATAACTAAAAATTAAATCATCTCCACTAACAGTAACACTAGGAGAATTTGGATTTCCTTGAACATAATCAATAAAGCATGCTTCCATTTCTGGCACACTGTTTTGTTCAACTGCTCCTTGCACACATTCATATGTTGACTGTGCCTCTGCATTATCTCTTAAAGAGTATAAACTTCCTGCTGCCACAATTCCAATTCCAACTAAAGTAGAAAGAACAGATGCTGAAACAACTCCTCTAGATCTTCTTAATTGTCTTCTGTTAGTAACATTTGGTGGAATTATTGGTACAGTTGCTTCTGTTACTTCAGGTTCTTCTGATTCAAAATATTTCTCTCTTCTTGTAGATTCTTCTTTAGGCACCATATCTTCAGTGACATCATCCCACATTCCAACAGAATCATCTACTAAACTATCTAAACCATCACCAGTTTGACCTTCTCTTAAATTCACACAGTCCAAATTACCCCTAGTGGTTGGATCATCTCTAACATATGTAAATTCATGCCCTTCTCTTCCTTCACCAATTTCAAATAGTCTCATATCTTCATTTAAACTACCATCTGCTGGACCTGAAATTTCTTCAGTTGGTTGATTACTTGCTTCTTGACCACCACATTTTGGTTTAACGCGTGTTATAGTAAAATCTTCACCACCCATATTCCAACGATTTCTAACATCACCTTGAAAAATTGATTTATCTTTATCTTTTACCATTATTATTTCACTTTTGTCGTTATGAGATGTTTATTTCTCCTGATAATCAAAAAAATGTGCTTCTTTTTAAACTTTTTGCTACTTTCGAGTAGTTTTAATCATTTTGTCTTTTTTGACAACAAAAAGATCTACAACAATTATGAAAGATCTAGCTCTCCACATTCGTTATTTTTCTCTAATTTCTTAAATAGAAGTTTATTTTACCAGTTTGCTTACCTTATCCTCTGCAAAGATTTAAATACTCAACTTTCTTTATAAATACAAAGAGGTATGGTATATGGCTGAGACTGTTTTTCGTAATGCTATTGAATTTTTGAACGATTTTGGACTTTATGATGTAGTTCTTCCATTTTTACTTGTATTTACCCTTGTATTTGCTATCCTTGAAAAAACTAAAATTCTTGGAATGAGCACATTAGAAGGAGAAAAAGTTACTAAAAAGAACCTTAATGCAATGACTGCTTTTATTTGTGCATTTTTAGTGATCGCTTCTACTCAGTTGGTTAGTATCATTAATGAAATTATAGCAAATGTAGTCTTACTCTTAATATTATCAGTTTGTTTCCTCTTACTTGTTGGCAGTTTCCATGGCGATGGTGAGTTTACACTCAAAGATTTTCCTGGATGGGTTAAAACTATGATGCTCATCATGTTTATTGGTATCGCTGCGATTTTTTTGAATGCAATGGGATGGCTTGAAGTGATCATTGGACTTTTGTATATGATGGATGTCGAATGGGTCAGTGCTCTTGTCTTTTTGGTTCTTGTTGCAGGAATAGTTGGACTTATTATTCGTGAACCAAAAAAATCAACAACAAAAGATAAAAAATAATTACAAATGAAGAATCATTTGAATGAAAACAATTAAAAAGGACATTATGATCCTTTCAATAGTAGAATTATGCAGATACAGAGGTGGAAGGAGTTATGGCAACATTTTCAACATTAGCAAATCTTTTTGAATCAATTGGAGTGGTAGATTTTCTCTTGCCATTTTTACTTGTTTTTACAATAGTCTATGCAGTAGCAATCAAAATGCCGCTGTTTAAAGATAATAAAAATTTTGCAGTAGTAATTGCATTAACACTTGGATTATTATTTGTTGTTCCACACATCACAGGGAATTATCCCCTTGGTTTTGATCCAGTCGATGTTATGAATAATGCACTTCCAAGTATTTCATTGATATCAGTTGCTGCAATAATGTTGTTACTTTTAATGGGGATTTTTGGCACAGATTTTGCAAAAGGAGCTGCACCAATTATCGCACTTGTATCAATTGGTTTTGTTGGTTATGTTTTCGGTGCTGCACTTGGACTTTGGACTGGACCTTATGATGTGTTTGGTTGGTGGAGTAGTGAAGTTACGGAATTGATTATTATAATGCTGGTCTTTGGCCTCTTAGTGTGGTTTATTGTACGAGATCCAAGCAAAAAATCTGCTGGAGAAGGATTGATGAAATCACTCGAGAAAATGTTTGAGAAAAAATGGTAGGGAAGTAATTCCTTTTTTATTTTATTATTGTTAATTAAGTTTCATAATAAAACAAAAAAATGGCAAGTGTACTCGATTTAGGATTATTGCAATACTTTAGTGTTATCTTTCCAGTTCTCTTAATCTTTGTTTTGGTTTATGCTGTCTTGCAAAAATTTAAATTTCTTGGAGATTCAACTGCTATTAATGCAACAGTTGCTATTTGTTGTGCGATTTTAGCCTCCCTCTCAGAATCAGTTGTTGCACTTATTGTGTTCATCGCGCCATGGTTTATCTTTGTCTTAATCTTAATATTGCTCTTTTTGCTTATTATGAAAACATTTGGGGCAACTAATGCAGATATTCATGATGTTGTTACTCGTGATGCTGCAGTTACTTGGACAATGATTGGTGTTGTTATTGTTATTATTGGTGCAGGTTTTGCTGTTACTTTTGGCCAAGATGTTCTTGAACAATCACAATCATCAGCTGATGGGACAGGAGATAGTGATGATTTTGAATCCAATTTATTTGAAATTATTTTTCACCCAAAAATTTTGGGAGTTTTAGTTCTCTTTGCTATTTGTGTTATGGCCATTGCGCTGCTAACGGGGAAAACGTAACATGAGAAAAGTGCCAGTACAAGTTCGTAATTGGTTTAAGGTTCATTTCGTTCTAGATATGATTTTTGCCATTCCACTTTTCTTTGCTCCAGGATATTTTCTTGGTATTTTTGGTTTTGAAACTGTAGAAGTTAATCTTGCAAGATTAGTTGCAGCAGCTCTCTTTGCCATTGGAGGAATGTCACTTTGGATGAATAAAGAGAATTATGATTCTTTTGTTGTAATGCTCCGTTTGAAAATTATTTGGTCTTCTGTTGCCACACTTGGACTCATTTGGGGAGCACTCGAAGGTGGACCAAAAGTTCTTTGGTTCTTTGCTGCAATATTTATACTATTCTTTTGCCTTTGGCAATGGTGGTATTTGAAGTTAATTGGTAGGTATTGAAGTTTAGAAATATTGTTTTGAAGATAAATTAAAAAAATATAAAATAATTATTTCTTCATATCTTTTGTTATAGAACGAAGCTCTTTGACATTCTCTGTAAAAACAGGTACAACATCTTTGAATACCTTTCCCACAGCTTTTAATTCCGTACCGACTTCTTGCATTCGCTCGTCATACTCTTGGACTTTTCCCATAACACCTTGATGCAACAGTTTAAAATCTTCTTTGAGTTTAGATACATCAGAATCCATTTTTTGCATTTTCGATTCAACAGTATTTTTCCATTCCACGATTTTGCGAACTTCTTTGATTAAATCATCCCATTTCTCATCAATCATCTCCTCTGTAATCTCTTCTATGCGCTCATAGAGATCTTGCGAAGAATCCAGAACTCCCGTCCCGTGGCTTGATGAACTTGGCCCAGGCATACCATGATTGGGCATTTGTGGCATAGGGGGCATTTCACTTGGACCACCAAATGCTGATTGCCTAGGTTCACTAGTTAGCATCTGAGGCATCCCTTCTTTGGATCCCATTCCAGGAAAATCTTGGCCACCTGGCCCACCTAATTTACTTAATGCAGAAATTACTCTCTGTTCTTTTACACCTTTCGCTTTTAATTCTTTTAGAATTTGATCATCAGTTAATCCTTCTTGACGCATAGAATGTACTTCTGAATCTACATCAGGAGATCCACCTTGCCCACCACTTGGAAATAATGCCACCATTCATCACCTATTATTTATTATTCAAATTATTATTAATAATATTATACTCTAATGTTTCTTATTTAATATTCAGTTATTATGTATCTTCTGTCGCTTTTATATCTTTTGAAAGTTTTTGTGTATGCACCATATCTCTCACTTTTTGTTCCACAACCTTATCAAGGTCTTTATGTGTTACGAACTCCATTGGATTCCAAAATTCAATATATTTTTTTAGGACATCTAACTCTTCTTTTCCTGCAGTGCGTTTTAATTCTGACACTATTAAATCAATCTTCTCTTCAATCTTCGCTACTTTATGTTGCAAATCTGTAAACTCTGTATTTAATGTTCTGAGATTTTGTTTTGTATCTTGAGCTGCTCTTGTAGAATTATTCTTCACTAGATCAAATTCTCTTCTCAATGAATTTATCTTTGACTCAAGTGCTTTTGCCCAAGTAAACATCTTTGCACTATCAAACTCTTGCTTTGCAACAGGTGCTACCGGCTTTTTTCCAAAATCCATCCTCGTTAAGAGAGAGACCTTTTTGGTATATAAATGATAGGGTTTTAGGTAGAATATAGAACAAGGCCCATTATTCTCACTATAGTTGCCACAAAAGAAAAGTATTTAAGAATAAATACTGTTTAAACCTACAATAAAGGGGTTTAAAGAGAAAAGAATGGATGAAGACACAAAAGATTGCTTTGCCTTTGACATATACCATGAAGGCGACAACAAAATTCTAAAGATTTACTTAGAAAAATGCATGTTCCCCCCATCTATTGAATACAGTGAACAATGTATGACAAAAGCTATCGATCTTCTTTTGCAAAACAGTGGAGTTACAACAATTATTCTCTCACAACGTAGAGAATATGATTATGATTATTCCCAAGTAAAACTTCTAATTGAGCTTGCATCCCTTTACAGGAAATTGAGTAAAGATGAGCGCTTCATGTACTCACACATTGTTGTTGATCCAGTACATGAAAAATACATCCGCTCTTCCTATGCTAATTTTCAAGCAATTTTATCAAAAAGGTTGAAAGAAGACCCACTTGCAGCATATGTTGAATTAAAACGGTTAGAGCGCCGCGAGAAAATTAAATTACAAAACATTGTAGACTCCAAACACAAAACAAGTCAAGAAAAATTTGTTGGTATTTTAATAGATGCTCTTGCAAAACTCGAAGGTCTTCAATTACTTAGGCAACTCTTTCCTCACCTTAAAGAATATGAACATGGTGATCGTCAAATCTATGGGTACATCTTTCATCCAAGTACACGGCCAGATTTTATGTACACAAAATTACAAAGTGAATTTCCGCCAAATGCTAACCTTCTTGAAAGTTATTCATTTGGAGAAGGTTCATCAAAAGTTGAAGTTAACATTTTTGGTTTTGATGATTCAATTAAAACTCTTTACCACATTACTCCACCAGAGATTAATTTTAGTGAGGAGGAATACGAACTTCTCGACGCTGCAAAAAGAATCCTCTCTGAACACAAACCAACACAAAAAGAATTCGTTGACCCACAACGAATGCGTGAAGTTTTTTTTAATATTGGCAAAGACATGTTAACAGACCTATCTAATCATAAAAACCTCAAAATTAAAGATAGTAAAATTGAGGCTTTGGCAACAGCTCTTCTTCGTTATACTGTTGGGTTTGGTCTTATTGAATTATTCCTCTCTGATGAAAGAGTACAAGATGTAAACATCAATTCACCAAATGGAGAAGTGCCTATTTTTCTTGTCCACCAAGATTTTGGTGATTGTTACACAAATGTTTACCCCACAACAACTGAAGTTGATGGATGGGCAACAAAATTGCGTTTGATTTCTGGTAGGCCACTTGATGAAGCGAACCCAATTTTAGACACTGAACTAAAAGTTACTGGTTTTAGTTCTAGGGTATCTGCAGTAACTGCACCACTTGATCCGTTTGGTACTGCTTTCTCATTTCGAAGACATCGTGACCACCCTTGGACATTCCCACTGTATTTACATCCAAAATTTAAAATGATGAACTCTGTTTGTGCAGGCCTCCTTAGTTTTATTATTGATGGGAATGCTACAATGTTAATTGCTGGAACACGTTCAAGTGGAAAGAGTTCATTTCTTGGTAGTTCCCTTGTTGAAATTATGCGTCGTTATCGATTAATCACACTTGAAGACACATTAGAACTTCCAAATGAATCACTTCGATCTTTGGGATATAACGTTGAAACACTTAAAGTTGGATCTTCACTTTCTGTTGAAAAAGGAAGTGAAGTTGATGCATCAACTGGAATTAGATCAACACTTCGACTTGGAGATAGTGCTCTTATTATTGGAGAAGTTCGCTCGAAAGAAGCTATTGCCCTTTTTGAAGCCATGCGTGTTGGTGCTGCTGCAAACATTGTTGCTGGAACAATTCACGCAGCTTCTCCTTATGGAGTATATGATAGAGTTGTAAATGATATTGGGGTGCCTAAAACTTCGTTTAAAGCAACAGACATTATTGTTATTGTGAACCCTGTTCGCTCTGCTTCAGGTATGAAAAAAGTAAAACGTGTTTTACGTGTTACAGAGATTCGAAAACTGTGGGAAGAAGATCCACTAAAAGAAGGAGCGTTTGTTGATTTAATGGTGTATAATCCTAAAACAGACACATTGGAAATCACTGATGATTTGATTAATGGAAATTCAGATATCTTGAAAAGAATGGCAGGATCCATTAAAGAATTCGCAGGAGATTGGGATGCTGTTTGGAATAATATTGTTCTTAGAGGAAATTGTAAACAAGCGTTAGTTGATGCTTCAGTTGCTAATAATGATATGGACATGCTTGAAGCAGAATTTGTAATCCGTGCAAATGATACATTTCATATCCTTAGCAGCAAAGTCAGTGAATCTCTTGGCCATTTAGATCCTGATCGCATTTTCTTTGAGTACAAACGTTGGCTTGATAACGAAGTGCAAAAAAGGAAAGCAGAAAAAAAGTAATCCTGTTATTTGATTGATGAATATTCTTTGTTTTTTTATTATTGTTATCCGTTTTATTTTGTTAGATCAACAATATCTCTTAGAGTTACAACTAATGAATCTAACCAATGTGATGCTGCACTCAAGCTTGATGAAAGGTCATTCCAAGCTTTTGTAACTTCAGGAGTATCTTCTGTGTGATGGTTCTTAAGATAATTTTTTGCTGACCGCACTGAAAGTTGCTTGTATATTTGAGTGGTAGCAATTTTAGATCTTGATTGCAAGAAGACAAGCAATTTTCTTTCTGCAACATCTAAGTCTTCTTTCTTTTGCATTAGTTCTTGTCCAAGGTCCGTTGGCAAATTTCTTATACTTCTTGGAATACTTTTTTTGAAATTACTATGTTCTCTATTAAGACGATACATTGCTCTGCTTATTCTTTTTTCTTGTCTTACTACTTTAGAGATATTTCTTGCAAGAATTGCACTCCTCATATCTTCTAAAAGATTAAATTCTCTTTGGGCCCACTCAAATTCTTTTTGTGCTGGATGATGAATCTTCTCAAGTGCTTCTTTCTTTGCACGTTCCTCTGCATTTCCTGTTGCAGCAGCAGCATCTTCTGTTCCACCGTAAAAGATTATTGGAATCACAACATTGTGCTCTTCAGTGTGATTTGGGCCAAACTGAATTGGCCTTCCTGAATACTTTATGTGCTTCCCTGTTGCAATATCACTTCTAGGATTAATCGGGTTTTCTCGTGCTTCACCACCTCGTCCAGAAGGAGAATATTTGAAATCAGTTATATGGAAGAACCATTGTTTCATATCTGTATTCTGTTCTTGAGCTGGTTTTTTTACAACAACAATTCCTGGCACCTCTTTTTTGAAATTGATATTATGGAAGTGCATTGGGAATGCTCTTGAGAATTCTGTTAACTCTTCGAATTGTGTAGGATCTGCAGTAAATTGTATTTTGAACATCCCATCTTGTTCTGGATGCACAATTGTTTCAGCACCAGGTAAGAATACTGGTCTGCCTTTTATCTGTGCCATAATTGCAACTTTAAATGGATGATCTGGAGACTTAAGATCATTACTGTTCACTATTTTGTGTCCATCCCAATTATGTGGCACATTAGGTGCGTGTCCACCATCAAATACTGCTCTACCAGTTACTGTGAACAGTTTTTTATTTGCTTTATTATTGTTCCATCCATCTATTAAATAGAGACAACTGCCAAGTCTGCTGATCATGTTGCGTAATATATTACGAGGAATCCAGATGTATCCATCTTCTCCAAAAAGTTCTCCCCAACTGTTTCTTACTTTAAACGCTTCAATCTTTCTTCCATCAGGTGTTGGATAATGAGAATCATACCCCACAATAACCATGCCATGACCACCCCTGCTTGGCCACACAGGATTTTCAAAAAGTGGTTTTCCTATTAAATGAGATTCATTAAAGTTTTGTGGAGTCTCTATTCCAAAAAATAAAGGGTGTTCATCCAATAAAGCCCTAATCCATTCATCTGGATCAACTGAAACATTACGAATAGATAGAGCTCTTTGTTCTGGCGCATCTTGAAAACAAACTTCAGTTGGCTCTTGCAAATATTTAGTTGAAGTCTTATCTTCAAATGACCATAAACTTTCTTTACAATCCCCTTTTTGCAACATCCAATTCATTAAATCTGCCGGAACTGTTCCGGAATTTTCCCCTTTACTTTCTCTTGTGTTATACCATAAAAATAACTCTGAAAGTTTAAAATTATAATTTAGATGTCCAGTCACCCTATTAATTATGTATTCCATAATGGATGAACCTGCAAACGCAGCACATGCACCAAGACTATCTTGATTCCTTACTTGCAAAAACCATGGAGATAAATCAACTAATGTCCTATCTTCTTTAGGTGGTTTGGGTTTTTTTGGTTTATAGTATGGTGCACCTGGCAAAGGTTTGTGTTTTGGTTCATTGAAAACAGGGTCTTTTGGAGGGATTGGATCATCTCCTTTGTTTGGACTTGGAGATTTACTCCCTTTGTTTGGTGGAGGAGTAGGAGAGAAATTAAAGGATCTATTTGGATCGGGCATATTAGGTGGAGGACCAGTTGGTGTAAACATTCCTTTTATTTTATTCAGTAATTGAGTTGGTGTAAAAGAAAAACTTGTTTCTTCATCACCACAAGTTAATAGTTTGTAAAGTAAGTATAAAATTATGAAAAATTCAATTAAGAGTATCCAATCCCAAAACATCTGAATGTTAGACACAATTTGTGTTGAAAAAGCAAATGTCATATCAACAATACTGTTCCTTGTTTGTGTAGACACCCAATACAAGATTATTGCAATAAGAAGTTTGACTATCCACTAAAAACAAGGCCGATCAGGTAGCATAAAAATAATTGTGAGAATTGCAAGAAGTGGTGCTGCAAGAAGCAACAATGAGATTAGGGAACCAAGAGCTGTTCCACTTGCAATAAGAACTGTCGTTGGAATAAAAATTGTTGAGATGATAGCAAGTATTCCTGAAACTACAAGTGCAGTATTTTTTGAAAATATTTTGAGAAAACCGTTTGCAATTGTTAGGCCAGAAAAATATATTGTGAACACCAAAATAAATGTGAGAATTCTAAGTAAAGAAGTTATATTATCTCCTCCAGGAAAACCTAAAAATGATAATGACCCAATATCTAATATTGTGTTGAAAATGTTTGAAATTGTTGATGAAACCGAGGCAAAAGCAAATATTGGGGTTAGCACTGCTGCTATAAATGCGATAATAGAAAACTTCTTCCACCCCATCCTCATTTTAAGAAAGAGAAACATAGTTGATAAATATTTTGGTGTTATCTATACAGAATTATGTGAAAATTCTGTCTCTTTTTCCTCTTCTTTCCCCATTATGCTTTTCCTATCTTCCACAAACCATCAAAGAACGATTCGAATGACTTGGCAATTGCTTTTGATGTACTATGAACACAAACAAACTCTTTGTTCTCATATGTGAAAATAAAACTATTATTATCAACAACCATTATAGCACTTGGGCTCACTTCAGTTACACTTCTCACTTTTGTCTGTTTTAATTTTTTAAAAAATTTCCAATATTTCGTATTCCTATCAGTAAAAATTAACTTTGCTTTCTTTTTTTGTTTTACCCTTTCGTTATGCCAATGTTGCCAGAAAATATTGAATTTTGTATCTTTACTACTTCTTATACCCATTATCTTTATTTCAGAGACTGTTTGATTCAAAGCACTATAAATTATTGGTTTAATACCTTTGAAACCTTTTATTAAAAATACAGATTCTGATTTTGTTTTTGTCTTCTGTAAACTTTGGAGTTTAGGTATGATTCTCTCTATACGTTTTGTTTGTTCTGTTACTTTTTGTTCACGCTCTTGCATATACAACAAAAGACTCTGTGGATTAGTTGCTGAAAACTTCTTGACATTATCTTCGATAATTACTTCTACAAGGCCTTTATCAACAAGTTTTGATAATGTCTCATAAATCTTACCACTAGAAATTTTTGAGTCTTTGATTATCTGACCAGAACTGGCTTTACCAATATTGAGCAGTGAAAGGTATGCTTTCACCTCATTCTTTGTTAATCCAGCGTCCCAAAGTAGTGATTCTTGCATGTTACTTCCCACGAGGTGGGAGGAAGTATTTAAGAGTTCTTGTTATTCTTTGTGAAAATAGGTGGTTTCTTGGGTGATTTACTACAGGAAGCTTCGTGATGGGAACAAATAGGATTTACTTCAAAAGTTTAGCAACTACTAATGGCAGATTAGCTACAGAGACATATGACTCTGATTCCAAGACACGATTTATTTGTCAAACACTTGAAAGAATATTACATCTTAGAACAATTCATCTAAACACGCGCCATTCTTTGCTTCCAAAAAGGATATCTACTTCTTTTCTCACAGGAAGTTATCATGGAAGTTATCGGCCAGAAGGAATTTTATTTGAAACTTCACAAGATCCAACTTATTGCACTCCAGTTGACTTGATGGCATTAACAAATGGAAAAACCTTTAGTTCTTCTGATTATGATAGTTTATTTATTCCAGGATCTGACTCTTTGATATTTGATTCTGTTGAAGAAATGCTTGAACTTTTTCCAGAACCAATTAATGCGTTATCCTCACTTAATTCTCTTCGAATTTCTGCTGGATTAAAAATTATTGATAAACCATTTTTGTATAATGAATGTTGCTTTGAAACACCAGTTGCCATGTCTCCAGTAGCACTTGTTGGAAGTTCAGAAGCTGTTGTTTATGCTGCAACAGAATTTCACTTGCCAATCTATCCTTCCACTCGAGCTTATGTTCAACCAAACCCTTTTTAAATCTCTAGTCTTTTATTCTTATTAGTGGTGGATACAAATAAAGCAAGTGGTGGAACTGGTTCTGATGATGATTATTCTGATCTACTTGTGAAATACAAAGAGAGAATTAAATCAGAATTTGGTGAAACTGGAGTTTCTTCTGATGGCGCTGGTGCAACTCGGGTTTCATCAAGAGAATACCATGAGTTTAAAGCAGAACTCTATCCTGCTCATTTTTCCTTCTACGAAAAAGCTTGTAATATGGCTGAAGGGGTCTTTAAGTTAAAAGTAGATGCAAAACAATCTGCAATTCTGACTAAACAAATCGCAACTTGTCATTTGAATGTTACTCCAAGTGGAGTTATAGCACTTTCATATTTAGCACCCCTCCTGTTTATCTTTTTTGGTTCATTAATTGCATTTGCAGTGTTTCAAATGATGTTTCTCGTCTTTTTTTGTATTTTTGCAGGGATGGCTATGATCTTTGCTTTGCAAAAAATACCACAAATGTTTTCTGACCAATGGCGAATTCAAGCAAGTAATCAAATGGTACAAAGTATTTTTTACCTTGTAACATACATGCGCCACACTTCTAACTTGGAGAGAGCTATTGCTTTTGCTGCCGAACACCTTGATGCACCCCTCTCACTTGATTTTCGTAAAATGCTTTGGGATTTAGAAAATGGAACATATTCTAGTATTCGTGATTCTGCTGATTCTTATCTTGAAACTTGGAAAGAATGGAACAGTGATTTTGTTGAATCATTTCACTTAGTTGAATCATCTCTTCTTGAACCTAGTGATGACAGGCGAGTTTCACTTCTTGATAAATCACTTGATGTTATTCTTGATGGGACATATGAGGGAATGCTGCGGTATGCGCATAATTTGAAAGCTCCAATGACAATGCTCAACATGCTTGGAATCATCTTACCAATCTTAGGCCTTGTTATTTTGCCACTTGTTGTTAGTTTCATGAGCAGTAGCGACACCTCCACTTTTACTATGGCAATATATATTAGCCTCTTGTATAATATTACTCTTCCAATTGGTGTGTTTTATTTAGGTAAAACTATTTTATCTAAAAGGCCAAGTGGATATGGACAAGCAGATATTGTTAAAAGTCACCCTGGTTTGAAAAAATATCAAAATGTGATTATTCCTCTTGGAAAAAAATTACAATTCGCAGTGAATCCACTATATTTCTCAATTACTCTTTTTGCGTTTCTCTTTATCATTGGTATGAGCCCATTATTATTGCATGCTGTTGATCCTAGTTTTGAAATTCAAAATGAAGAAGAATCCATACAATTTATGGGGTATGTTTGCCCACCAGATTATGCCAGTTGCGAAGATAATGAAAAATTCGGACCATATGGTCTTGGGGCTTCCCTTCTCTCTCTTGTTGTGATACTCGCTCTTGGGCTTTCTATTGGAATGTTTTACACACTTCGCAGCAAAAATGTTATTGCTATTCGAAATCGAACGAAGAAATTAGAACAAGAATTTTCTTCTGCTATGTTTCAACTTGGTAATAGGCTAGGTGATGGTCTTCCTGCAGAGATTGCATTTGCAAGAGTTGCTGAAACAATGCGAGGATCAACATCTGGAGATTTCTTCAATTTAGCTGAGAAAAACATTACCAAACTTGGAATGGGGCTTGAAGAATCACTTTTTGATCCAAAAGTTGGAGCCGTTGTTAGTTTTCCATCAAAAGTTATTGAATCTTCAATGAAAGTTCTTGTTGAAAGTATTAAACGAGGACCACTTATTGCAGCACAAGCACTTCTTTCTATGAGCAGATATATCAAAGAGATACACCGCGTTGAAGAGCGTTTAAAAGATTTAATGGCAGAAGTAATTGGAAGTATGAAAGCACAGGTTGCTTTTCTCACACCAGCCATTGCAGGGATTGTTGTTGGGATCACATCAATGATTTCTACTGTTTTGACGAAATTAAGTGCACAACTTTCTACTTTTGCTGGTTCTGGTGAAACTACTGGTTTTGGTGGTCTTGTAACTATTTTTGGTATTGGTATTCCCACATTTCACTTTCAAGTCATCGTTGGAATTTATATTGTACAGTTAGCGTATATTTTGACAGTTCTTGCTAATGGTATTGAGAATGGTGTTGATAAACAAGGTGAAAGGTATATGCTTGGAAAAGCTTTGATTAAGAGTGTTGGTTTGTATTGTTTTATTGCAGGGGTTGTTATTGTACTCTTTAATTTGTTTGCTGGTGTTGTGTTGCAGAATACGTTAGGGTAAACACACCAAAAACTTTTTTCTCATTCTTCTTTGAAACAAGTAATTTATGTTTTCAAAATAATAGGTGTTGTTTAGATTAAGATAACTTGTATTAGAAATAATTGTTTGAAAATTTTATTTTAAAAAAAGAAAAAATAATTTAAAAAAAATAAAAATATTGAAAGCTTATCTTTTTCGCCTTCTTGTTGCTTTTCGTTTTGTTACCTTGCGTTTTGCTGCTTTCTTTCTCTTTGGTGCTTTACGCTTAGTTACTTTACGTTTAGGTGCTTTTCTTTTTGCAACTTTTCTTTTAGGAGCTTTTCTTTTTGCTACCTTTTTTCTTCTTGCAGGCATAATTCTTCTTGGAGCTAATGGCATCGCAGTTCCTCTTGGGTCTTTTCCCCATGCCATGATTCCCATCAAAACTAAGTTAAGAATTGGTACAATCATTAAGATTCCCCACCAACCTGGTCGTTTTCTCTGTTCAGCTATTGCCCACCAGTACCAAATTGACATCCCAACAGAAGCTAGGCCACTTACAACTGGCACAAAAACTAATAGCCATAGTGCGAGTGTCCATGCTGGAAGTCTTCCAATTCTCATCATCAAATAAATATTTACTATTGGAATCCAAGCAAGCCATGCATTTTTTGTTCTTGTTCTTTTTGCAATTGACATTAATGCAAGCGCACCATAAATGTAGAAAGCGAGCCCAACAAGTAATACCAACACAATTAACCCCCCAATTGGGGAATTCAATAATCCACGAAACATTCATATCACCTTTTTTAGTTTATTAGTATTAATTTATACTTTAAAGAAATATTTTAAGGTTCTTAAATTGTTTGGATAAATAATCTAATAACATCTAGATGAAAAAAGTGGGATCGGAGGGATCTATCACCAAATGGTTACGCGCATTTGATACGCAATGTTGGGATGCGCTCACTAATGTTCACTTACCCAAATAAGAAAAAAGTGGGATCGGAGGGATTTGAACCCTCAACACCTAGATCTTCAGTCTAGTGCTCTCCCAGATTGAGCTACGATCCCGTATAAAGAAAATGATACTAAGAATCTGTTTATAAGTATTTTGGTGCTACTTTTGGAGATTATTCTTTGAAATTCATACGAAATTCTTTGCCCCACTGGACAAATCCAAGATTAATGTAAAAATCATGTACTTTCTCCCTACTACTTCTACTCGTTCCAAGTAACTTATAGCAACCAGTATCTTTGGCTTTCTGAATTACTTCTTGCATAATTTTCTTCCCATAACCTTGACTACGATATTTCTCTTCTATGAACACATCTTCAAGAAATCCATATGGTTCTTTGTGTAAATCATTTTTTATTAAATAAAGATACACATGGCCAATCTCTTCTCCTTCCTCACTATTCAAAGAAATGCGATAGGATTTGCTCGTTTGCTCAGAACAATTTACTTTCATACTCTTCTCAGATTTGTTCTTAAATATAAAGCTACTGTTCATTATTTTAAAAATTTTAGAAAAATATACTTAAAAGAAAAAGAAAAAATTTTTTACAGAATAATTTTAATCGCTACAGCTCTTATACATCTGACCATTCTCATCAAAACGAAGTTCGCACTTTTGAGAATCATCTTCTTCTGTTTTTGGAGTTTCTCCAGCAATTTCTTCTGCTTGCATAGCCATAGTAGCCACTTGTTCTGAAGTAGTTGTATTTGTTTTGGATGTTTCCTCAGAAACTGTTGTTTCAGCATTTTCTACTTCAGTTTCATTGCTTGCTTCCCAATCTCCACTATTTGCATTTTCTTCTTCCTTCTTTGCATCAGTTGTAAGCACTTGCTCATATCTGCAATTATCACGATAAATTGTGACTCCCTTACACCCAAGCCTGTATGCTTCTTCATAAAGTTGTTTTGTTTGTTCAACACTGAAGTTTTCTGGAGCATTTGCGGTTTTAGAAATAGAAGAATCTGTCCAACGTTGTACTCCTGCTTGCACCCTAATATGGTCAAGAGGACTCATCTGCATTGCAGTTACCATCCAATCTGGGAATGAACCATCTTCTTTTTGGTATTCTTTTGCAAGTGGAATTACTACTTTATGAAAACCAAGCCTTGATTGTTGGAAAAATTCAAACGCATAATACGGTTCGATTCCAGTTGAAGTTGAAAGCATAGTTCCAACTGTTCCAGTTGGAGCCTGAGTTGTTAAACTCACATTTCTTAGCCCATGTTCTCTAATTTGACCTTGAAGCTCTTCAGAAAGAGTTTTGATAAATCCACTATTTGAAATTTTTTCAGGATCACAATATGTGAACATACCTTTTTCTTTTGCAAGTTCAACTGAACAAAGGTAAATGCTCTCACAAATTGTTTTGTAAATTTTATCAATTACCTCTAAAGATTCTGGACTCCCATATCTTACTCTCAACTTAATTAATAATTCTCCAAGACCCAATGTCCCTGCACCAACTCTTCTTTCACTTTTTTGGTTAACTTCATTTTCTTTAAAGTGATAAGGAGTCAAATCAATTATGTTATCAAGGAAACGCACCAATGTTGTTGCAGCTTTTTTAAGTGCCTCCCAATCAATTTCATACACTGGGCCAACTTCATCACTACCTACTTTGTTTGCAAATTCTGCTAGATAAAGATGTCCTAAATTACATACACCCCACGCTGGAAGACCTTGTTCACCACAAGGGTTCGTACAAATTAAAGAGTTATAATAATTAGAGTTACTTAACTTGTTATACCTCTCCATGAAAACAATTCCTGGTTCAGCACTTGCATGGGCAGAAGAAATAAGTGAATCCCACATCTCGGCAGCTTTTACCGTTTTATAAACTCGAACGGGATATCCTTTTGCCTTCCAAGCGTCAATGTTTCCATCCCATTCTGCATTATAAATTTCTTTCATGCCTTCAGCCCCATGGTCAGGGAACTCTAAATTCCAATCTTCGCCCTTTGACAAAGCATCCATGAATCTGTCAGAAACCAAAACAGAAATGTTTGCATTTTCTAACACACCTTTCTTTCTTTTTGCTGTAATAAATTCTAAAATATCTGGATGCCAATCATGAAGCATAAGCATTAAAGCTCCCCTTCTTGAACCTCCTTGCTCAATTAAACCAGTTCCATATGAGAATATTCCTCCCCAAGAAACTGCTCCGGAAGATTTACCATGAACTCCTTGAACATATGAATAACGTGGTCTTAATGTAGAAAGATTAATTCCAACTCCCCCTCCCCTTGAGAAAACTTCAGTCATTTGATACAATGTTTCTTTGACAATTCCCTCCCTACTATCTTGTGGACTAGGCAAGACATAACAATTGTACAAAGTTAAATTTTTGGTGTAGCCACTACCCACATTCGCTGCAGTCATTATTCTTCCTGCTGGTTGAATATGCTTTTTACTTAACTCATCATAAAATTTATCTTCCCAAGATTGTTTGAGCTCATCTGTTTGTTCCATGCTTGCTGCAGCTTTTGCAATCCTTTTGTGAGCATCTTGAATTGATTCAATTGGTTTATCACATTTCCAAATGGATGTTTTAAATTCAAAATTATTTTCTTCGTCTGCAAACATCCCAGTTACCATATGGAGCGTGATATCATCACCATCCATTTTTGTAACAACTCCTAAATCTTTTTTAGGAAATTTTGGATCTTCTTTGCTAATAGCAACTACTAAATCCCCAACTTCAATCTCTTCACGTTTACACTTTAAAGAATAACGATCTAGAAATATTGATCTTCCTAATTCGTCGAATACTGTTGACTCTGCAAGAATTCTTCTTCCTTGTTCACTCACAAATACTTCTTTCTCATTTAAGTGCATAAGATCTTTTTGGAGTTCTTCAGCATTATCTTCGGATTCTGTAACTGTATTCTCTTTGTGTTCTTCACTTACTTCTTCATCCGAATCTTCCTCAAGAATTGAACTTACTTCGGGAACTTCTGGTACTTCTGGCTCACTAGAATCTTCTTTTTCTTCTTCTTGAGATTTTTCTTTAGTATTATTTGTTAATTTTGTTGTGGTTACAACTAGATTTACTAACTGTTCAAAATCAGATGTTGATGGAGTATCAATATTACGATTATTAATTAATTGAATAATATTTGTTGCAATTTCAACTGATTCTGACTCTGACATCTCAGCTTTTTCTTGTAAAATATGTGATAGAGAAGAAATTGTGTAATCTTTATCAAACTCAACTATTGTTCCATCTGCTTTTTGTACATTTGTGATCATGTATTCCACCCCTTTTGAAATTGATCTGAATTAAGTTTTTATCAGAATACTCACTTTAAATATCTTGTCGTTGTGCAATATATTTGTTCGGGAAAACTACAACAAAAAAACCCAAAAATTAAGTGAATTATATCCTGCTGAATGTTTGCATTTTCAGAAACAAACTGATATATAAGCATTCTTTTGCACTGTTTAATAGGGTACTTGAGGTCTTAGTTTTGATAGAAATATTTGATGAACAAGTAGAATTATTTGCGCTATAGATATATTTTAATTACAATAAAGAAAAAAGAAAGGGCTAAAAAGCCCACGACCAAATGCAGCAGCATTTGATAGTGCATGAGGTATTCGCTTTGCTCAACCTCATAAGAAGAAAAAAAGGGCTAATAGCCCCGACATCCCTTGCAATAATAGCGGTTTGCGTTTTCCACAACCATCCTTGTATTACAACTCTTACAGCATCGCTGTATTTTGAACTTCTTTACCTCTTGAAACACATACTGTTTCACTTGAACCACCTCTTTTCCAAAGAAATAATGTTACAGAACTATTCACCTCTAAATAGAACCCATCACCTCTTGGTTACATGGCATTAATTGCCTTGTGCCAGTAACGAATATAATTGAAGTATATATAGTTTTCTATTAAAAACGGAGAATTTGGCTTTATTTCGCCATTTTGACAAGGATTTCGGGTTGTTGATTTCACATAATCTTGTTATCTTTTATTGAATATTATTAGATATATCAAAGATTATTTTATTTAAGTTTCTTAAGTAACTTTCTAAGTGCTTCTTCATACTTTTCTTCAGTTTTTAAGAATTCTAAATCACCATTACCTTTTGTTGTTGTGATGTAATTTGCATTAACAATCATTAGTTTTTTTGCGTCAGATTGCATTTGAGATAATTCTTTTTGTACGATTATATGTAATAATTCCTTATCTGTTTTTGTGAGTGCCATAATAGTTGTTTTAGTAATAATCACTTATAAAGATGTCGATAGAAGACAATTACAAAAAGAACAACAAATAAATTCCAAGTACTACGCTTCCAACCCACCAAGCCAAATGGTTACGCGCATTTGATACGCAATGTGTGGCATTACGCTTTGCTTCAGCCCCACTAAAAATTACAAAAAGAACAATAAATAAATTCCGAGGGCTACTGAACCTACCCACCAAGCTTTACTCCAGCTTAAGATTTTCTTCCCGTCGAGATTACCAAATGGAATCAGATTAAATATTCCAAGCCATGCATTCACAAAATGTCCTACTGAAAACAGAGGAATTGACTGGGCAATAAACCAAAAAATTGCTGCTAATGCAAAATTCATTGCAGGCCCCGCTAAACTAATTATTCCATTTTCTTTTCTTGTGACAGTCCCTGAGATCATAACAGCACCAGGTGCTGCAAAGATCCAACCAATTACTGCAGCTAGCCCAACAGCGAGAACAATCATTTGATCAAATGCTCTGAATTCTGCCATACAACCAAAATGCTGTGCTACAAACTTATGTGCAAGTTCATGGAGCAAGAAACCAAGTCCTGCTGTTCCAAGTGACACTAGAAATATAAGCATGAAATTTGTTGATAAGATATAACTAAAACTTCTTCCCCCTAAAAGATATATTCCAGAGAACAAAAGTGCGAACGCAAATGAAAGTGCAATCCAAGCTTTACCAATATCACGGATTTCTGCATTGCTTGTTTTGATTGGTCCAATCTTGATTGATTTACTTTTTGTGTATTGATACATCTTGATTTTGCTTAAAGAAATAACTGTTTATATGTGTTTTGATTGAGAAGATAAAAACTATTCCTCCTCTTCTTTAAACACAACTTGGCCGTCTTTATCTAAAGTGACTTTGTCATTAAGAAATTCTTTTAGTTTCTGTGCTTCCTCTTCAACTTTGCAAAGCATATCTAAATCTGCGAAGTAATCAGTTGCGCAACTCTCACAGTAAAAGTCAGTGGAGTCTTTGATCATATACTCCGCGTTTCCATTGCACACAAGGCACTTTTTCTCCATTGTATACTCGAGAGATTAAGGATTTAAAAAAGTTTCTTTACAGAAATTTATTTCTTCAACACATCTTGCATGATTTCATCAATTTCATGGTCAATTACAGATGCTCCATGATATTTTGTATTCCAAAGAACCGCGTGAAGAAGTGATTCTTTTGATTTGTTTTTGTCTTCCCCAATTGGCAAATATTCATCCAATAGTCCCATTTCAAAAGCCACTGCAATAAGCTCAATTGAACGAATGATCCCTGGCTTACCAACAAGCTGTTTAAACTTGTCTAGCATCTCTGGATTCTTTTTCACTTTCTTACGTTTTCTTCCTTCAAGCAAACGTTTCATCCCAGATGGCTTCTCAATTAGAAGACGTAAGGTCCTCTCATCCATTAACATTAATGATTTGGTTTCAAGTGCTAATGCCAAAGTTTCTAATTCTCCTGCTTGCAGAACTTCTAATGGCCCTTCTTTAATTCGAAACGAATTGTTAGCAATGCGTGTTAAATTATTAGTTGTTTGTTTGTTAATCCCTTTAGTATATTTGGTTATAACACCATCACGAATTAATTTTTGCACATGTAATGCTTCAAATTGAAACCTGCTAATTGTTTGTGGCCTCTCAACTAGTTCTGAGTATACAGCGTTTGTTATGTAAAAAGTCACTCCTGTTTTCTCTTTCAGTGGTTTTAACACCCACAACAGTTGTGATAATGCTAATGTTATGATTGGTCCTGCATCAACAAGTAATGATTTATCTTCTTCTTTACTGCTAAAAAATTTTCGTGCGAGATTTAGCCTCTTCACAGCTGGCCAACTTTCAGTATGTTCTACTCTGGTTACGCTTGACCCACCATACTGCAAAACATCCCACCTGGATACCCCCATTAAATCTGCAGCTCTTGCAAGTGAAAGACCTTGTTCAAGAAGGTTTGTTCCTTTCTTTATTTTTGCAGCATAGAACACATCTTGAATGTGATTTTTAATTTCAGCATTACAAGCCCGTAATACTTCAAATAATTGTTTCATAGATTCATTATATTTGGTGAATTTCTTTGCCTTAATGTTTGAATGAAGAACTTTTAATCTTTGAATCATTTCTTTATGTTTATCTTCAGAGATACAAAGAATGGATTTATAAATTGAATAAATGAGGATTGCAAGCGTTATTGCATCCACATTACGATACAAAGCAACATCTTCAATTACATGTTCACTTAAGATTTTGAGTTCTTTTGGAGACGTTGAGTTGTTTCTCTCTAGAATAGTTATAGTGTGACCAATGTCCTTGATTAAACTTTGCCTAGTTACTTCTTTCATTCTTGTTACCAGTTATGTTTTTTTCAGTTATTTTTTTGGAATTACTTCATTACTATGATAGCCAAATAAAGCTACAAGTAATGACATTATTAATATTGGAACTAAAAAACTCTGCTTTAAAATCCACAATAGAATAATTGCAAGTGTGGAAGTTGCAATGGTCCCTATCAAAATAGTTGAAAATTGTTTTTTCAGATAATAATGTTGGCCAACAGTGTACACTGCTAGGAAACTTGCAATTACAAAACCAATAACTGCTAATGTGATAGCAGTTAATTCATGGGATGTTAAACTACCTATTGGGATAATAAATGAAATTACTACCGCGATCTTTGGCCCTACAAGATAAAAGAAAATAAATCCCAAAGACCCAAATAAAAGTGCGAAAAATAGTTGCAAGGAAAGAATTTTTGCTAGATGCTTTTTAACATGGTGCCCAGTTTGCTTACCAGCCGAACTAACTTTTTTCTTATTGTCAACCATCAATGTTAGAGAAGGAATTAAGGTTTATAATGTTTACGGGAATAGCGGATTATCTTTAATGAAAACTGTTCTGGTTAGAAGAAAAAATAAAGAAAAAAAGAAAAAGAAAACAATAAGATTATTTCTTTCTCTTCGCAGGCTTTCTTTTCTTTGCTACTTTGCGCTTTGCTGCCTTTTTCTTTACAACTTTTTTCTTTGCTGCTTTACGTTTTGGTTTTGCTTTCACATATCCACGTTTTTTAAGCCCTTTTTCGACTTCCTTCTGAACAGCCGTTCGTATTTTTGCATGATGTTTCTTACCAACAGCAATTATATCTTTTGCAAAACTTTTTGCCTCTGCTTTTGTTAATTTTTTTGCTTTTACAAGTGGTGCTAGATGTTTTTCCACGTCTGCTTTTTTAATTCCAGCCATACTCGCAGCCTTCATTCCAACTTTTGCAATTAGTTCTAATTCTTTTAATACCATTTTGTCACCTCAAGGTTCATCTGTATGTTCCTTTTTTCTTATATATTTGTTTCGATCAAATGTAATATTTCTGATACATAATACTTCACATCACTATTTTATTTATTCCTCTCAACATCAGTTCTATCATGAATTGTAAGTAATATCAAGAATAAGAGTAAGGCCCCAACACCACCAGCGATTATTGAATATACAGATATGTTGTGATACTGTGGACCCGCATTAATTAATATTGAACCACTTACTAAAAAACTTGCAAATAATAATGAATAAATCCCTACTTTACTAACACGCCACACAACATGCGAGAGGTAATGAAATGTTTTATCAATCTCAGACATTTGTTGTTCAAGCAAAGTAAACTTTCTATCTAACTGCTGCAATGTGAGTGGTACTCTCCCAAATATCTTCTTTAATTCTAAAATAAATAGAACTGTTTTTTGTGGTAACTCTTTGTAATCCACATTAGGTACCATCATTTTTTTTACATGAGGAGTTGCTGCTCCAACAACATCAAAGTGTGGGTCCAATTCACGACAAGACCCATCCAAGGTCAAAAGAGATTTACTAAACAATACCATTTGAGCTGGAAGAGAAATCTTGTTTTTCCTTGCTACATCAATACAATTATGGAACATCTCAGCTACTGGCATCTCATCTAAAGGTAATCCATAAAATTCCCCAATTGCATGATAAATACCTATTTCTAGCTCTCGTAAATTAGGATTACTTTTTGTTGTATTCAAAGAAATTAGTGCCATTGCAGTTTTTTCTAAACTCCCCTGAACAAGTGCAACAAACAACTCACCCATTTGATCTTTTAGGACAGAATCAATGTATCCTGCTATTCCAAAATCAAGGAAGGCAATTTGTATCTCTGATTTTTTTTTCCCTTTCTTTGCAGGTAATACAAAAATATTTCCTGGATGTAAGTCCGCATGGAAAAAACCGTGTTCAAATAGTTGAGTATACACAGCAGAAGTTAATTTTTCTATTATCTCTTTGTTCTGACCATGGGGTCGTTTTTTAATTAGTTTTTCCCCATTAATGTATTCCATAACTAAGATTTTCTCATTAGATAACTTTGTGTATATCTCAGGTATATGAACCGTTGGATCATTTGAAAAATTTCTTGCAAAACGTTTCATGTTACGGGCTTCATGATTTAAATCTAATTCCTTCAGTGTGTACTCTTCAAATTCTTGAATTACTTTCTCTGGATCCATGAATCCTAAATTGTAACGCTTGCTTAGAACCCTTGTAAATGAGTATAATATTGAGATATCACTTTTAAATTTCTTCTTTATGTTAGGCCTACAAACTTTAACTGCAACAACTGTGCCATCATATAACTCTGCTTTATGCACTTGTGCAATTGACCCACTTGCAATTGCTGTTTTTTCTATTTTTTTGAATGTTTGTACTCCTTTTGGTAAATGTTTTTCAATTTGCTCTTTAACTTCATCCCACTCAACAGGTTCAACATGTTCTAAAAGTTTTTCAAATGCTTTAGCATATTCAATTCCAACAAGATCTGGCCTTAGAGCAAGAAGTTGACCTAATTTTAGAAACGCCCCACCCAATCTTTCAAATATCTCTCTAACTGTTTCTGGTTGTGTTTCAATAATCCCCTCATGCTTATGAAAACGCTTATGCCAAGGAAGATGATATTTCAATGAGAACATTTCAATTAAATGATAGAGTTCTAATTCGAAGAATACTGAAGCAATCTGCTTAAGCCTCACAACACTATCTACCTTTTGCTTTACTTTTTGTTTGGTACCCATCCAAATCCACCGTTTTCTAATAATAAAAGACCTTTTTAGCGTATTTAAGGGTTGTGGTATCACTATTTTAAAATTTAGTTTTACATTCAGTTAAAATAATTGATATTTTGAACTTGTTTCTTATAGAA
Organism: uncultured Methanosarcinales archaeon; assembly: GCA_964439765.1. Taxonomy (GTDB): domain Archaea; phylum Nanobdellota; class Nanobdellia; order Woesearchaeales; family GW2011-AR9. The sequence goes on along the minus strand of CAYTOG010000003.1, from coordinate 1,670 downwards.
TGAGGCAATGAGGCAAAAGTAATTTAAATGAACAGTTGGTTTTGAGTTACACAAACTATGGGCCCGTAGCATAGTCTGGATATTGCGGCCGGCTTCGGACCGGCAGGTCAGGGGTTCGAATCCTCTCGGGCTCACTTCTTTTCTTTATTCTTCTTATTGAAAGGTTTTTAAAGGAGCCACGCTACAGTAAGACATAATGGTACTAGACAAACTAGGAGACAGTCTTCGGGCAACACTTCAAAAAATTACTGGTGTTGGCCTTGTTGATGAAAAAATTATCAACGAACTTGTCAAAGATATTCAGAGAGCTCTTCTGCAGAGCGATACTAATGTGAAATTAGTCTTTGATCTAGCTAAAAACATCAAAGAAAGAGCTCGCCAGAAAGCACCAGCTGGAATTACTCAACGCGAATATTTGATTAACATTGTCTATGAAGAAATGGTCAAATTCCTTGGGAAGGAAACCCGTGAAATTGTTATTTCAAAGAAACCAACAACAATTATGCTTGTTGGACTCTTTGGTTCTGGGAAAACTACAACATGCGGTAAACTTGCACGTTACTACAAAAAACGTGGTCTCAAAGTTGCAATGATTCAAACAGACACTTGGAGGCCAGCTGCCTTTGAGCAATTAAAACAACTCGCAAGTGACGTTGGTGTTGATTTTTATGGAGAAAAAAATGAGAAAGATCCAGCTGTTATTTATGAAAAATATTCTTCGAAGTTAAAAGAGTATGATCTTGTTCTTGTTGATACTGCAGGTAGAGATGCTCTTAGTGATGAATTGATTGAGGAGTTAACATCAATTCATTCAGTTGTTGGTGCTGATGAAAAACTACTTGTTCTATCCGCAGATATTGGACAAGCTGCACAAAAACAAGCACAGATGTTTCATGATACTTGTGCAGTCACAGGAGTTGTTGTTACAAAACTTGAAGGTACCGCAAAAGGTGGTGGTGCACTTTCAGCATGTGCAGTAACTGGTGCACCTATAATGTTTATCGGAATTGGAGAGAAAACTGAAGATCTTGAAGTGTTTCACCCAAAACGATTCGTTGGTCGTCTTCTTGGTATGGGAGATTTAGAAACACTTCTTGAAAAAGCACGCGATGCGATTTCTGAGGATAGTGCCAAAGATATGACTGAGAAATTTATGAGTGGCGATTTTAATCTTAATGATTTGTATGAACAAATGTCTTCCATGAAAAAAATGGGGTCACTTGGAAAGTTAATGGAGATGATTCCAGGTATGGGCTCTTTGAAGTTACCTAAAGATATGATTGATGTCCAAGAAGAAAAGCTTGAGAAATGGAAATTTTCAATGGATTCTATGACTGAAGAAGAAAAAGAACATCCAGATTTGTTTAATAGTTCTCGCATTGAAAGAGTCTCTTCAGGCTCTGGAGTTCCCGTTCGTGAAGTTCGTGGTCTCTTGAAACAATTTCGCCAAAGCAAAAAAATGATGAAGATGTTCAAAGGAGAAAAAGATCCTTCAGCTTTGATGAAAAAGATGAAAGGAAAGTTGCCTAAAGGATTTGGTGGATGATAATGGCATTTAAAAAAATAGTAAATTTTACTAAAATAATTGATAGAGAAGATTTTACTTATATTTCAGATCTTAAAAAAATATCTTTTGTTTGTAATTCTTTGCGTCAATCTCTTTTATCTAA
>CAYTOG010000002.1:0-50936 GCA_964439765.1 uncultured Methanosarcinales archaeon | reverse complement strand
CTGAAGGAAATTATTCTCATAGCATGAGTGCGAGTTTTCTGGTTCAATTCCTACAAGAGGAGTCACTAAGATTACATGATGAGATCATTTTATTGTACTTGGAAGAACAAGAATTGATAAATCAAGGAATAAACACAAGTTCAGCAAGCGAGTTATTTGAAGAAGTTGATGAAGCATACCAATATGAAAGATATGATGAAGTTATTGAATTAATTTCTGAGATTAAACTAATGTTAGAAAACATAAGATTAGAAGACTACAGGCAGAGTGGTTTAGCTAATTTTAGTAAAAATTTCTTTGAGAGGAATTGGATAAAAATTCTTCAAGTTCTATTACTTTGTGTTGTGTTATCCTTCCCACTGTCAAAGAAAATACGAAAAAAGAGATTGCAATATCGCAAAAAACGATTAAAACTTGAAGAGAAACATGTACAAGAACAGCTAAAAAAATTGCAAAAAAGGTGTTTTATCGATAAAAAAATATCAACGAAAGAGTACAAAGTAAAATCTAAATTATATCGCCAAAGGCTCAATGAAATAAATCATACACTTCCAGTAATCATAGCAGAGTTAGAAGGAAGAAAAATAAAAGAGAAGAAACTACACGAAGGGGCCCTTAAAGTAGAAAGTAACATTCAAAAAAATGAAACAAAAAAGAAAAAAAGGAAAAGGAAAAAGAAATAGATCTAAGAAGGAAGCAAAAAAAAATCCTGGAAAGAAAAGATCTGTTTTGCACCGTAAAATTTTGTTGTTAACTTCTATTGGTGTTATAGCAGCAATAATCCTTGCGCTCTTCAGAAGTTATATCGAGGCCTCATTTTTTACACAGTTTGCATTAGGGATTTCAATTATTCTTGTTGTACAGCTTATCAGTTTCTCTATTGTGAAATCATATTGGTCGCCGCTTTATTCTACACTTTTAGTGGCAATATTAACTTTGAATACTACAGAATTTACTGTTCAGGGAAAAGAAAAATTGTTGATATACCTAATTAGTGCAGTACTTTTTGTGTTCATGAGGTATGTGTTCAGAGATAATATAGATCACCCATTATTAGCTGAAACAGTTGCAAGTATAATTTCAGCCTCATCAATTCCAATTACTTTGACATGGATAATTTCAAGTGAAGCAATTATTGGTTTATTTCTTGGTGTCTTCAATTTAGTCTTGCTCGCAAGCCTAATTGCTTTTGCTGTAGCAGTGATAGTTCATGTTTTCTTAGCAAATATAAAGAATACAGCATTCATGTTGCGTTTAGAGTCATCGTTAAGGGAGCTAGTAAAACCATAAATCTTAATAAAGAATCAATAATAGAAACATTTATCAAAATATGATACAAAGGTCCAGGAAACATGAAGATTCTTAACAAGAAAATAACAAAAGTAATAAAAAAATCAAGTGATGAGGCAATTCTTTATTGTATTCCAAGTGATAAAGCAACAAAGAAAGTAGAAGAACAGCTTAAAATTCTTAAAATTCCATATTCTACGCGTCAAGTGGACAGAGATTCAGATGTTTCGCTTCGAAAAGAATTATTTGAAAAAACAGAAAATACAGATCTTCCTGTTCTAAAGATCAATGGGGACTTTTTAGCTGGAGCTGATGTAATAATAGGATATTTGGAAACCCATAAAAACCATAAAAAGAAATCAAAAAAATAACTTATTAATAAACAATATTTCAACTATTTTCTTCTCTTAACAAATTCTTATAAAGAAAGAAGTGAAATTTAGACATATGCAAAGAAAACCAAGAGTTGTAAACCTTGTTATTGATGCAATGGGTCTTAAGACTTTAGAATATCTTCTTGATAGACATTCTGGGAGTGTTCATCTTCCTAATTTAGCACAAATGGGTCTTGGAAATTTAATTGCACAAAGACATCAATCAAGGATTATTCCAGTTACAAGTCCAGATCTGGCTGTTGCACTTAGGCAAGCTTCAGCAGAGGCTGATAGTGTTGTTGGCCACAGAGAAATGTGTTGTCTTGTAGATAATAATCAATTTGATTTATTTTATGGTGGTTTTCCAAGACCATACATCCAAGCTTTAGAGAAGAGAATTGGAAAAGGAACCATATTCAACAAAATGTCTGGTGGTAGTGATGCAATTGAACAAAATAGAAGAGAACACAAGAGAACAGGTAAACCAATAGTTTATGCAAGTGTTTGTGACCCATTAATTCAAATAGCAACGGACGAAGAAATTATTTCAGTGGCTGAGGCCCACAGAATATGTGATATTGCTTTTGACTTGGCTTGGGAAATGGGTGTTAAAATAACAAGAGCAATCGCACGAACCTATGTTGTGAAAGATGATGGTACAGTTGTTAGGACTGCTAATCGGCATGATAAAGTACTTCCAATAGAAGACCCTATGTTAATTGATATTTTAAAGCAGTATGGAGTACAAACAATTAGTGTGGGAAAACCAGCAGAACTAGTCCCAGGCTCATGGGACAGAAAAATAAAATTAAGTGATCCATCTCAATTAGATCCAAGTTTGGGCTTACAATTTGTACATCCAGATAAGAAAGATACAAATCCTTACACTATCCAAGGAGTTATAAATGCACTTAATGATACAAGGAGTTATACTGGAGGGGTTCTTATTTTTGCAAACTGTGTTGATACTGACAGTGTATTTGGTCATACTCAAGATGTAAGGGGATCTTTAAGATCACTTCAAGAAGTTGATAGAAACATTAAATTGATTCTTGAAGCAATGGATCAAGGAGATTTATTGTTGGTTACAGCAGATCATGGAATGTTGCATGCTGGTGACTTAGATTATCATACTCATTTGAAGGGATCAAAGTTTTGGGATTATGGATATCATAGTAAAGAACCATTACCTCTCCTGGGCGCGAGAAAAGATGGAACTCCTAATGATGTCACTGTGCCATCAAGAGAAACCCTTGCTTCTGTGGGCCATATCATTGCACAAACATTTGATGTTGTAGCATCTTATGAACAATGCTCACAATATCAGTTTTAATTTGTCACTTTCTTTGTATATAATCTTTAGAATAAAAAGAGTGCGCCGGCCGTGCAGACGCCCCGAATTCCGATGCGCTTACATGTGTAACACAGAATTATGTGCAACCAAAGCCATCGTCTTGTTTATTAGTTAAAAGTAAAGTGTTTAACATTAAATAATTTGTGGTATTAAACAGATTATTTCAAAATAGAACATATATCTTTTTAAAATAACCAAACCCTGAGGGCATATGGTTAGATGTCCAACACATAAAGGTGAACAAGCATATCACCCAGATGAGTGGAAATTCTTTGTAGATCATTTTCAGTTAGCACCAGAACGACACAGATCTCATAAATTTGGACATGGTTGGTTTGAATGGGATGATTCTGTTATTGAAAGAATGGGAACAGAAGATCTGATCAGAATAGCTCCTCTTCTTGCAGTATATGGTGGATGGGCAACTAATGAGTATCAAGTTGGACAGAAAGTTGCTGCCCAGTTAGTCCAAAGAGAAGTGACTGCCAGACAATTTATTCGAGGTACAAGGGGTATTGAATTAAAACTTCTTGGTCCAGAAACAGCGCATGCAACAGTAGCATATTGTTTGGAATTGAAGAATAAAAAAGAAAGTGCTAGTTATGCTTGGTCAGATGTTAGAAATTTACAACATACTGGGAAAGAACGTTTTGAGATTAATAGACAAAGAGCAGACCAATTAAACCAAGGAAGAGTTAATCCTGCTAGTTTAGAAATGACACTAGAACTTGATTCTGAACCGATTGCATTAACCTTTGATGAAAGTGGAGACCTGTACATTTTAGATAAGGATAGTCATCTCTCTGTGTACAGAGAAGGCTCAAGAATAGCTGGATGGGAAATTGAATTTCCAGAAGCATTTGGGAAAGGTTTCCACAGATTTATAGAAGAACTTACACAAAAACATTCAATTACTGTAGCAAATAATATGGTTGTCTTAACTGATGGAGATTCAACAGTTTATTCATTTCAAAGACCAGATGCTGCAAGCGGAGTTATAAGAAGGTATGATACAAAAAAAGTTTTGGAAAGGGGAGTTAGGATTCACGATACATTAGCTGTTAATGGGCAGGTATTTCTTAGTGTTTCAAAAGGCGGAAGGGACAGACCACATGTTCATCAAGTAATTTCAATTAATTCAGGAGACGAAGTAAAATATGAAGGGGCATTTCCAACTTCTTTTGCAATGAGTCCTGCGGATGATATGACTATGCGGCTTGGAGCATTTGATGGAAATGTCTATTTTCCAAGAGGCCACATTCTTGCAGGGATAGATGATTCTGGTCAAACTCAACAGTATCTTGGTGATTTGAAAACACACACAGATAGGTTAGGGCCACTTCATCCTTCTAGTAAATTTGCTTTTGGTGATAATTTCCTTGTTGTACAAGCAATATTTGATGGGTTTGGTATAACTCCTATGCAAGCAATTTTTAGACCTCATTATAATGAAACAACATTGCCAAAAAGACGTGATCAAATTAATGGGCCACTTCCAAGTAGATTTGATTTACTCCACATAGGTTATCCCCAGGATTCTTCAATGGATGTAATTTGTGATGCAGTATATGCTGCACATGGAAACCTTTTTGCACAGGTAGGACCAGAGAGGAAGGAAGTTTATATTTTCAAAATGAAATAAATTCTTGAGTTAATTCATTTTTTTATCTCAAACTTGTCACCACCCTATCAAACATGCCTTATAGTCAGTGACTTTTTTGAGCTTTTTCTATGTTCTTTACGACGAGAAAATTCTTGATTTTAGCGAAAATCCTTGTGGCCAAAAACGAGATTTTTTGCTGATCTCTTTTTAGTCACCACCACTTCCAACATCTCTTATTAGGGGTGACTAATTCACTTGATTCATAGTCTTTCTACGACAACAAGACCAAAATTTTTCACGAAAAAACAGGTGTCCAAAAATACGATAAATTCTTCTCTTTTCTTCTAAATCTCAAATTAGGCACCACTCTGCAAACACCTGTTATAGCTGGTGACTAATTTGGCTTTTTTCCTGTTTCTTCTACGACGAGAAGAATCTCAAAAATAGTGAAAAAACACATGTCTAGAAATGGCTGTTTTTGCATTGTAGCCTGTGGGGTTTACAAGATATAAATATTAGATTTGTAATACATATTCTATCATGAACTGGACAAAACACAAACAGATAACAGAAATTCGCTCTTGGATGCACAGAGAAATTAAGGCAATTCTTGATGCAGCGGAACAGAGGATTCAAGAGGTTTGATAATGTCACGTAAACGATTCATTGGAATTAGGGTAACGCCAGAAGAAGATCAAAGACTACGCTATGAAGCAAAGAGACAAGGGAAAAGTATTGCGGAGTTGGTGAGGAGAGGTTTCTTACTACCTTATTATAGTTAACAAATTTTATATAGGCTTTTATCTTATCTTTCTTTGTTGGATGAGGTACTTTTGGTGGTTTTTACAGTTATTTCTACATTCGTATCTTTTGGATAGTGACTGTCTAAAAACAGAAAATTTCTTTGATTTAGACGATGTCTCCAAAATTTACCACTTATTCAGGTCGAAACGACAATAAAGCTTATAAATGAAATTAACTCAATGATCTTTAAAACTAAATCAAGAAAAGTGTCACTGCAAACACTAATTAAATTAGTATTTACAGCAACGTCACAAACATTGAAAAAGAGAGCATCTTTAAAAGATTTTCTTTTTGTGGCACTACTTCTTGTGGAGAATACTATGATAGAGAACAAAGTAGATGTAATCATGAAAGAGCACCCTAGAGCAGATGTGAATTTCATCAAAGAAGTTTACAAGAAAGTATTGGAAATGTCAAAACAAGAGAAAGACATAACTATAACTAAAGTTGCAAATGAACTTGGCTTAAAGAGAAACAAAATAGGCAGAACGTTCAAAGTATGGCTAATCCCATATGGATTTGTACAGAAAATAGGTAACGGAAGAGTTGTACCATTTTTCAGATTAACAAATCATAAAGGAGAGGCGGTAAATTTTATTTATGGAAAAGAAAAACGAGATAGTTATCTTGATGAAGATTTACAAAAACTTAGACTCATTCTTGCAAATAAAGTTTTTGCTAAATTAATCAAGATGAAAAAGAATGATAAACAACACAATTATCTGAATGAAAGAAACCAAGTAATTGAAAATTTCTGGAAAAATAAAACCCATGAAGATATTGAAGCAATTAATTTGAATTGTAAAGCTAGTAGATTTAAGGTCAAATAAAATGAAGACAACTGTGAAAATTATCGCAAAAAATCCACCAACGATTTTACTTGCACTTGGAAGTGTGGGCTTTCTTGGAGGAATCGCTGGATCAGGACTCCTTCTATCTTTAGGGGTAATTTTACAATTAGCTTGGTTGGCAAAATAATTTTAACAATCTGTTGGTAGCAGGAAATTTACCAACATTTTTTTTTTAATTTATTTACTTTTAATTTTTTACACGCTTTCCTCCAGCTTCTCAGTCAACGCTGTCTCCAACTTATCGATCCGAGACAACAACTCATTACTCATTAGCTTCTGATGACTCTGCTCCATCTCTTGCATATGTTCACGATTGAGTGGCCGATGACATCCACCACAAAGATTATCTGCGTAGGCGTTCACATATTGACAGAAACTGCAATGCTTTTGCTTTGGTTGAAATCTTTTCTCATCAAATGATTCTGCTGTAACCAAACCTTTTGAAATCAGAGACATCCGCAAACCTTCTTTACGAGAACCAAGATCGTAAGTAGACAACTGTTTCCCTGAAGTCCAACCTGCTTTTGAAATAATAATTTTATCCAAAACACCATTCATCCGATCAATTGTAATTCCCATCCTCTTGAAAGTATAACTTGTAATGCGCTTATTGATCCCAAGCACCTTACAGGCATGAGAGATTTTCTTGTTCATAGCTGAGATTCCTAATTGCTTGTACCTATTATTATTGCTCTCTCCTAAGAATAAATATGCCTCAGGATCATTTTTCAAAGGGTGTTGATGATACCATTTACACAAGTAAGGATATGAAAGATTTTCAAATTGAATTGGTTTACATCCTTCTTTTCCATGAGAAGAGACATTAGCAATCCCATAATTATCATAGAACTCCAAATCCTGAATTTTCAAGTACAATAATTCCTGTGGTCTTACATATGTCTCATGTATGGCAGTGATATAAGCTTGAACCTTTGGATCCTTATCAAAGAATTGAACTATTTTTTGAAATTCTTCTATGGTATATTTCTCATTACGCCTTTTTTGTTTGCTCTTATCAATTTTTCCAGACAGATGTCTTACAACATAAGGTATCAATGTTTCATCAGCTCGTCCGAATTGATCAATATCTGGAAACAATACTCTCCATAGACATTTGAGATTTTTAATAAAATCTGATTTACTTTTGATTGTTTTATGACAAGTATGCATAAATCCCATGATTTCGTTAATATCATCACGATTACAATCCTTCAAGTCTTTTTCAGGTACAAAGCAAATCATTAGCATTACATTGAGCAATCGAATCCTTCTAATGTAGCTCAAATCCTTCATTTCCCAAATTGGAAGCAACTTATAGAAATATTTGAGATTATCTTTGTACTTGATGTAATACTTTCTGTACCCTCTGCCTTTGTAACAATCAGGCGTTAGAACCCAAGAATCCATAATAGAAATCAATCTTTCATATTTTGCTTTGCTTTTGTAAATATCGTCTTCTGCCATTTTCCGTTACCTCATAGCAGACGGCTAAAAGTATATATAATTCTGTTAAACATGTGGTAGCGCATCGGAATAGAAAGGGAGTGCGCCGGCCGGGATTTGAACCCGGATCACCGGCTTGCTTCAAAGCAAGGCAGTAAAGCTGCCAGCCTTCATATGGAAGGCCGGGATTCTAGCCATTAAACTACCGGCGCATAAACCACTATGAACCAATCTTCCTTTTTTAAACCTTTTGCAAATAAAAGAGAGTTATACCGACGATAAACACATGGCGCCATAAACCTTATAAACTAGATTTGCCTAAAGAAGACTTATGTCAGAACTAAAAGGCCAAGATTGTATGATGTGTGGCAAAAAACAGCTAACATTGCATGAAGAAGAAGTGGATATTCCTCATTTTGGTAAGACATTTGTCTTTGGAATGTATTGTGGGGCCTGTGGCTACCGTAAAAGCGATTTAGAAGCACAGGAGAAACACCCAGGCATGCAATATGTCATGGAAGTAGATTCTGAAGACGATATGTCTGTTAAAGTAATCAAAGCTTCAACTGGAACAATTAAAATTCCAAGAATTATTACAATGGAAGCAGGCTCAGGAAGTAATGGGTTTATCAGCAACATTGAAGGATTGCTAGAGAGAGTCAAAAAAGCAATTCAAAGTGCAGCAGATAGTGAAGAAGATGATAAAGCAGCAAAAAAGAAAGCAAAAAATATGATTAAAAAACTAAACAATGTTATTTTAGGGCGAGAAAAGCTCAAAATCACATTAAGTGATCCTAGTGGAAATAGTGCAATCATTTCTGATAAAGCACAGAAAAAGAAATTGTAAGGTGGTGGAAAAATGTCAAAAAAAGCAAGTGAAAAATTATCAACATTATATCGAGATAAAAATTCAGATATCAAAGATGCAGCAAATGAAGAAGTTGCAAGTAAGTTTCAGGATTTAATGGGCTCATTAGTTGCAGCAGTACGAAAATACGAAGAAGTAAGAGAAGACGAAGCACAAGTTGAATTAGCAAAACAACCAGTGGAAGTAAGTCTACATCATCTAAAGGATGCTTTGTTAGAAAAACCAAGAGACAAGGGAACAATAAATGAATTTTTAGCTACAATTCAAGCAATATTAAACAAAGCAGGAATAGAAACTGCATAGAATTTTTTTCTTTCAATTATCTTTTTTATTAAACGCTTGCATAATATCAATAACATATTTTCCTTCTTCGAGTTTAAAGACTAGTGGGTCATTTTTGAAAATAGAAACAAGATCAAGTTCATATTTCCCAGGTTTCATAATACGAATGGATTCGAAATCTAGAATAACTGGTGCGTTAGGATCTTTTGATTCATTACGAACTCTTGCAATCTCTAAGATGTCACCTTCAATTTGTTCTTTTTCTGAAGAAGACAATTTATTAATTAGTTCACTACCTTCTTTAACGTGTTTTTGTTTAACATAGAAAAATAAGCGAGCACCACAATTACACCCTTTCAAAATTTCTTGTGCACCATCTGGGTATAAGGTACTACATCGAACGCATTGGTGTGGCATTATTTATCACTTTTTCTTTTTAGTACGTCGGCGTTTAACTTTTCGTTTAACACCGTTGTCAGTTGTGAATAGTTCTAATTTTCCAGGGTTTCTAACAATCCTCTTTACAATAGAGGCTGGCCCAATTACAGTGAAGCCTTGTCTGTCACCTAAAAAAAACTTCAACATTGATTCTTTTAGTTTTTCTATTCCTAAAATTTTACTTTTATCTGGATAAATAACTCCAAGTTCAATTCCAGGAAATGCTTTACTAACTTGATTCATTGTATGTTCAATAAGTGCAGTTTCTTCGTCTTTACGAAGTCGCCCTTCCATAACTACTATTTTTTGATTCTTCACAATATTAAAGAGTTTTTGAACTCTTTTGGAAGAATCTAATTCCCTTACTTCATGAAACGGGACAAACTGAAATGTAACCATCCTTTTCCTCACCTAAAATTTTCAAAGCTCCTGACCAATTTTTAACACAATACAGAACAGGAACTATTTTTTTCTAATACATGTATTGTAGTATTTAAATATAGCGCTAGAGTACAATAATTCTTCTAATTAGCAAATTCAATTAAGGTTTCATAAAAATCTTTCATGTTTTTACCATATTTTGCAGACACTCCAACAACCTCATATTGTGGGAATGCAGCTTCAATCAGATCAATATTAGCTCTCTTTAGATCCATTTTGTTTGCAGCAATTAAAACAGGAATTTTTCGAGCTTGCAGATTTCCAATAATTGTAATATTAACTTGTGAATAAGGATCTTTAGTAGAGTCAAGCACAACAACAACAGCATCCATATCATCGAGCCACTTGATAGAATCAATAACTCCTTTGGTTGCCTCTTTTGCTCTACTTTTTGCTTCTTTCTTTTTGATTCCTCTTTTCAAGAAATCTTCATAATCAATACGAGTGGCTATACCTGGAGTATCAACAAGACTAAAAGTAACACTTTCGCCATCTTTATTTTCAATTTTGATTTGTTCTTTAATAACAATCTCACGAGTCTCGTGTGCGATGTGAGAAACTGAAGACATATCTTCACCAAGCCAATCTTTACTAATGCGATTTGCAAGGGTACTTTTTCCTCCGTTTGGCGGACCATATAAACCTAGTTTGATGTTTTCTTTTTTCCCAAACAAGTTTTTCAATCCCAAAGATCGAAGAAGTTTTTTAATGAATCGATTCACTCCATAACACCTACCTATTTATATTGAAATATATACATTGAAAACATCAATGCTTAGAGATCACTCATCTATAGAATGTCCCACCTCTCTGAAGTTCTATTCAAGGTTTTCTGTTATTAAATCTTTCGTTGCTTGACTATAGCAATTGAATGAATAGTGTTGAGAATCACTCTATTTAGTTTTCTTCTTCCTCTTCAACAAATATGAGATGATCAAATACCCTAAGTTACAAACTAAAACAAAGGAGAAGATCATAAGACCTATTTGAAAGAATAATTCAGCAGGTAGGGTTGTAATTAGATAAGAATCAAATGCGAATTGATAATTTCCTTGTGGAAAGAATACTCTATGAAAGATTTCAAAGGTTTCATCAAAGAAAAAGAGACTGGAAAGGCCAAGAAGCACAGAGATTGTTATACCTCCAATTCCAGCAAGGCGAAAACTTTTGACAAGAGGCACTAGTTTTGAGCGCAATGAGACAACTAATAACATCAAAAATAAGATCATCTCAATTATGAAGAGAATATTAACAGTTAAAGATAAAGAAGCAACATCTTGCAGATGTTCCATTTCATTTTGAGCGGCCCCTGCTTGAAAAACAGCATCATAGAGTTCTGCTGGAGAAGCAAGAAAATCAACAATGAGTTGTTGCTCTGAATTAAATGGATATACCAGAAGTGCTAGTTTGTATGAAAAAAGAAAGCTTAAAATCACTAAAATGACTGAAAAGACTAACAAGAGTACAAATCTCAATTTTTTACGTTGTGATTGATTCAATGTTGTCTGTGCCACAATAATATTAAGAAAACAAATAACCTTTTAATATCCTTTGTTATTATTACTTTTATAATGTCTTGGTTCAAACTTCCAAAAATATCTGTTAGTAAGAAGTGGCAAAACTTAATGATAGAGAAAACTCATTTTACAATCTCTAATATCATTAGAGTTTCTATTCTAATTGCTGTAATTAGTTTAATAATTGAACAAAAATTCTTAACTGCATTTACATCAATAATAATTTTATTATTAACATTTCTCCCAGCAATTTTACAGAGAAATTATAGAGTAACAATTCCAATAGAGTTTGAAGTATTTATTGTAATTTTTATTTATGGAGCATTATTCTTAGGGGAAATAAAGGCATTTTATACACATTTTTGGTGGTGGGATGTATTTTTGCATGCTTTAAGTGGAGTTTTACTTGGAGCAATAGGGTTTACATTAGTGTATATTCTCAATACTAATCCAAAAGTACAATTAAAGATGCAACCAATATTTATTGCTCTTTTCGCATTAAGTTTCGCTATAGCAATTGGCACTATTTGGGAGATATTTGAATTCGCAATGGATTCAATTTTTGGTCTTTCAATGCAAAAAACTGGTTTAATTGATACCATGTGGGATTTAATTGTTGATTTAATAGGAGCAATGGCTGTTGCATTTTTAGGATATGTTTCTCTTAAATACAAAAAAGTATTTTTCATGGAACGCGCAATTTACAAGTTTGTAGAAAAAAACCCATATATCTTCAAAAAAATAGTAAGAGATAAGGCAAAAAAAGGACAGATGAGAAATCATTTGAAGAAAATTAAAACAAAATTAATGAAACAAAAAAACAAAAAACAAAATTAAATATCTAAGATTTTTTAGCAGATTTGTGCCTCTCTGAAACTTTTTCCCAATTAACAAGTTTCATGAAGTTTGTAACCCATTCTTTTCTTTGATTTTGGTATTTCAAATAATATGCATGTTCCCATACATCACAAACCATAATTGTTGTGAATTGAGAGATCATAGATTTTTGATGATTTTCAACAGCAAAAACATGTAGGCCACCTTTTGGACACAAAGCAAGTACTCCCCAACCACTCCCTTCAATAGCACAAGTGGCAGAAACAAATTGGTTAACAAATTTTCCCCATGAACCAAAGGAGTTTTCAATAGAAAGAAGCAAATCTCCTGTGGCTTTATTAGCATCTCTACTTGGGCGCATGTTCTCCCAGAACAAACTATGCAAAAAGTGTCCTGCACCATGAAATGCAAATTCTCTCTCCCAATGTTTAATCAAACTAAAGTCACCTGAAGATCTAGCTTCAGATAACTTTGCCATAGCATTGTTAAGACCTTTAACATATCCTGCATGGTGCTTTGAATGATGTATCTCAAGAGTTTTTTTATCATACAACGGTTCAAGTGCATCATACTTGTATGGTAATTCTGGTAATATAAATTCTTTTAACATTGTAAATTCCTCCAATATCTCTTTATAATTTTCCAACTAAATCTAATCCTGGTTTTAGTGTTTTTTGGCCTGGTGTCCAGTTCATGGGGCAGACTTCTCCGCCATTAGCATCAACATATTGTGCAGCATGAATCTTTCGAATAATCTCAGAACTATTTCTTCCAATTGAATTATCATTTAATTCTGCTGATTTTAATATTCCATCTGGATTAATAATAAATGTTCCACGAAGTGACAAGCCTTCTTCTTCAATAAGTGTTCCATAACTTCTGCAAACATTTAATGTAGGGTCAGCAAGCATAGGAAATTGAATTTTAGAAATAGTTGGTGTTGCATCTTTCCATGCTTTGTGAACAAAAGCAGTATCTGTTGAAATAGAAATAACTTCAACATTCATTTCACGAAGTTTAGCATAATGATCTGCCATATCACCAAGTTCAGTTGGACAAACAAATGTAAAATCTGCAGGGTAAAAAAATAGGACAACCCATTTACCTTTGTAATCATTAAGACTAATTTTTTTAATCTCTTCGCCAACAAGAGCATCGCCTGTAAATTCTGGTGCAGGACACCCAATTTTTGCAAGTGAGACTTGCCAATTTTCACTTTCTTCCATATTACAACAATCTTTCATTTTATTTTTCCTCCAAGAATATAATTCTGTTTATTGTACCTTAAACTCTCCTTCAAATGCAAAATCTTCGACTTTTTTCCGTGAAGATAATATCTCTTGTTCTTGCATTTCAGAAGGAAGATCTTCTTTCTTTCCAAGCCCACCAATAGCAACAAGAGCATAAATTTCAACATCATTTGGAATGGAAAAACTCTTTCGTATTTTTTCAGTATCAAAACCCGCCATTCCATGGGCATACAATCCTAATTTTTGAGCTTCAAGTGCAATACTCATCCACGCACTACCAGCATCAAAACCATTGTGTCTATTTTCTTTATTGTTTTTAGAAAATGTTTTAGTGGAACAAATAACAAGAAGAGCTCCAGCAGTTTTAGTCCAGCTTTGGTTAAATTCAACCATGCTTTCATATATTTCACTCCAACCTTTTTCTCCATTAAGGGCATAAATTATGCGCCATGGTTGTTCGTTGTATGAACTTGGCGCCCAACGTGCAGCTTCAAAAAGTTTCATGAGTATGTCTTTGTTTACATTTTCATGGGTAAGCGCTCGCGGTGACCATCTTGTAACAAACATATCTGAACAATCAAATTCTTTTACTCTTTTTTTTATCATAGAAATCCCCTCTGGCCACCAGTTATTAACTATTGTTAATTCAACTAGTATTTATACTTTTTGGAAGATTAATCTATTAATTTAACTTAAAACAATGTAATAGTAAGTTTTATTACAGCTAAAAGATTATTTCAACAAAGATGGTTATTGGGAAAAAAATGAAGAAGCTTTCAAAAAAACGAAGTTCCAAACAAAAACATTCTATAACAAAGGAATTGAAGAGTGATCATTTCAGAGTTGCCATCTTTGGATCAGCTAGAATAAAGAAAGGTGATCCAAGATATAAGATAGTACATAATCTTGCAGAAAAACTTGGAGAGCGTGGTTTTGATGTGGTGACAGGTGGCGGACCAGGGATTATGCAAGCAGCGAATAGTGGGCATCATAAAGGAAGAAAAAAATCAAAACAAAAAAACAAAGATTCTCATTCAATTGGATTAAACATCAAATTACCATTAGAACAAAAAGAAGGAAAGCATTTGGATGTCTATAAAAACTTTGATAGATTTAGTAGTAGACTTGACACATTCATGTCACTTTCGAACGTTGTAATTGTAGCTCCAGGGGGAATTGGAACACTTCTTGAATTTTTTTATACTTGGCAACTTGTACAAGTCAAACATATTTGTGATACTCCAATTATTTTACTTGGGAGTATGTATGAAGGTTTACTTGATTGGATTAAGAAACAACCACTTAAGAAAAAACTAATGAGCAAAGAAGATATGAACAATATTTTTAATGCAAAACGTCAAAGTGAAGTCCTAAAAGTGATAGATAAGTTGTATGAAGATCATAAAGAAGGAAAACATGTTTGTCATAATTTTCAGAAGTATAAAATGATAAAGTGATCAAATAAGTCAATTTCTTGCCTTTTTCCATAAAATAGTCACAAAACCCTCGAAATTCTTATATATTTCACTAACTCTTCAAATTAAATTAGAGAGAATGAGTTGATATTATGACGCAAGAACTAAAAATTAGGGCAGTTGCAATTCGCAAAAAGATTCTAACAATGGAATGGGATTTAAGCCAAGGCCAACTACATGAAGCGAAGGTTGCAAGAATCAATAATTACAAGAAGCAACTTGAAGAGTTAGAAGCAGAGATAGAAGGCAAACCAGCACCTACAGTTTCAACAGTAGATCAATAATTCTTTTTTTAATAATTTCAAATAAGTAAACAAAAAAATAAAAAAATAATCAAAGCTTCGCAAGAATATCAGCGATTTTGCCTTTAAGAACAGGTTTTGGACTAAAGCCAACAATTCGATCAACTTCTTTTCCATCTTTGAAGATAATCAAACAAGGAATTCCTGAAATATCGTGTGCTTGAGCTACCTCTGGATGATCTTCAGTACTAATCTTACCGAATTTTAATTTACCCTTAAAATCATCATCTTTGCTAACATCATCAAGAACAGGAGCGAGTGCTTTACAAGGACCACACCAACTTGCCCAAAAGTCAACTAAGATTAATTCTCCTTTTTCTACAACATGTTGGTTAAAACTTTTTTCATCAAGAACTGTTACCATAATAATTTACACCTCATATTTGATACTAAAACTATTCAAAATTCGAGTATATAAAGTTTGTTGAAGTAATTTTCTTTTTTTCATGAAGCATAATAATGCACAAAACTCTTAAACACTAACATTCAAAACAGTTATTTATGGCAGAAACAAAAATCAACAAAATAACAATTTTAGGAGCTGGTGCCTTTGGATTTGCAATTGCGCATGTGCTTGCAAATAACAACAATGAAATTCCAATTACAATCTATGACATACAAGAAGAAGTTATCAAAAAGATTCAAGAGACAAATGAGCATCCTTTTTTTCATCAAGGAATAAAA
The DNA here is from genome assembly GCA_964439765.1 of uncultured Methanosarcinales archaeon. Lineage (GTDB taxonomy): Archaea > Nanobdellota > Nanobdellia > Woesearchaeales > GW2011-AR9. The sequence continues at coordinate 35,123 of CAYTOG010000002.1, read as the reverse complement.
TTACCACAAAATGTGAGTGCGACAACAGATCTGCTAAATGCAATTAAAGATACAAATTTAATAGTTCTAGCTATCCCATCAAAATTTTTTCGCAAGGCATCAAAAGCTTTGGCAAAAGAATTAACACATGAAGTTATTTTCCTTAACCTAGGAAAAGGTTTAGAACAAGAAACAAATAAACGCATTTCAGAAATACTAAGCGAAGAATTACCAAACCATGCTTACACTTATGCAACCCTTTCTGGTGGAATGATAGCAGCAGAAGTAACTAAAGATGCACCATTGGGTGCTGACATAGCATGTGAAAAAAAAGAAATTGCAGAACTTCTCAAAACTCTAATTCAAAACAATACATTAAAAATTAGAACATCAACTGATGTAATAGGAACCGAATTATGTGGTGCTCTCAAAAACGTTGCAGCAATTGGTGCTGGAGTGTTTGATGGATTGAGCTTAAAAGAAAGTTCTAAATCAGGATTCATAACTGAAATAGCAAAAGAAATGCAAGATTTGGCTTTAGCACTTGGTGCAACAAGTGATACTTTTGCTCCAGGATCTCATGCATGGTGGGGAGATTTAATGACAACATGTTTTGGGGGATCACGAAATAAAGAGTTCGGAAGACGTGTTGGCGCAGGAATCTCACCAGAAGATGCTATTAAACAGATGTATGAAGAAAAGAAATCTGTTGAGGGCCATACAACAATAAAGGTAGTCCACCAAATGACGCAGGCACATAATATCAAAGCACCTCTTACAACAACTTTGTACAAAATACTTTTTGAAGGAAAAGAAGTAAAAGAGATTTGTAAGTAATAAGTTTCAAAAAGACAATGGTTTCACAAAAAGAAATTCAAACAGTTCTTAATCTATTAACAAAAGATAAAAAGAAACATAAAAGTAAAACAATGCTTGAGGAATACAAACATCTTTCAGCGTTCCAACTTCTTATAATGACATTACTCAGTGCAAGAAGCAAAGACTCAACAGTAATTCCAATTGCGCTAAAATTGTTCAAGAAATATGGGACAGCAGAAACAATGCTTCAATTAAACCAAAGAGAACTTTCAAAAAAGATTCATGGCATAGGATTTCATAACACAAAAGCAAAACATATTCTTCAATTATGTGTAATTTTGTTAGATCAATTTGAAGGAAAGGTTCCAAAAACAAGAAAGGAATTAATGTCTCTTCCTGGAGTTGGAAGAAAAACTGCAAATTGTATCTTAAGTTATGTGTACGGTGTTCCAGCAATAGCAGTTGACATTCATGTTCATAGAATTACAAACAAAAACAGACTTGCGTGGATCAACACAAAAACACCTGAACAAACAGAGCAAGAATTAATGAAACTTCTACCAAAGAATAAATGGATTAAAGTAAATTCATTGCTTGTGGACCATGGGCAGAGAATATGTGCACCAGTTAGACCAAAATGTGAACAATGCAAGATTACAAAGTATTGTAAGTATCCAAACGAAAAATAACATATTTTTTATTTTTGTATTCTTGCAACATTTCAGGCAATTTTTGTAACATTTTTTTTGTTTATCCCAAACAGAACTTCAATAATATTTAGTATTGTACTCAAGGAATATTTATATACTCTAAATCATTCAAGATTAAAATACATAATATAAAATATATTTGATCTTTGCTATTGGTGGTACAAAGCAAGGTTATTATTGAGTACAAAAGAGGTGGGTGAGTATGGATCGAACGCATAAAGTATTTTTCTTAATTGCAGTAGTTTTTATTCTTGGAGGTTTTATCGGAATGAACTTGCTTGATAGCAATTCAGACCTCTTAACAATGTTCGATTCAGGGAATTCTATAACTGGGTTAGCAGTTGCGGAATTTGATTCTGGTGGATTGCCAGTATCAACGATGTCTTCTAGTTGTTGGGATTTTTCCACCGAATCCACATGTGAAGATAATTCTGATTGTAAATGGAAAACTGACCCATGGGGATCTTGGTGTGAAGAAAAACAATGTTGGTCTCAATGGGGACAAACTGCATGTGAAGCTTCAAACGATTCTTCAAGTGATTCTTATTTAAACAAAACATGTACTTGGAAAAGTTCTTCTGATTCTGGTTGGTGTACTGAAGTTCAATGTTGGTCTTTTGGTGGAACAAACCAAACAGCTTGTGAAAGCAACTCTCAAGGACTTTCTTGTGTATGGGAAGATACTTATAACGCTGACAATAACCAATTCCCTTGTATGGGCCCATGGGAAAAAAGTTGTTGGGAACAAACAACAGATTCTGCTTGTACAGCAATAGATGGTTGTACTTGGGGAGATTGTTATCAAGAAGGTTGTTGGGACCAATCAACAAAAACAACATGTGAAGCAGCAACAGGATATAACAGTAACACTTGTGTATGGAACACTCAATATGAATACTGTTCTGAAGCTGGATGTTGGGATTATACAAATTCTACTGCCTGTGAAAGCAATAGTTGTCGATGGGATAATGGATATTGTTCAGATTATTGGTGTAGTGATTTTAGTTATACTAACGGAACTGCTTGTGTAAATAATACAAATAGTTTGGAGTGTTCTTGGAGTGACCCTTACTGTAATGATAGAGGATGTTGGAATTTTGATGATGCAAACAGTTGTGATGCAAATGGCAATTGTAAATGGGAGACTTCAACATCAACTGGTTGGTGTGAAGAAACTAGGTGCTGGTCTTTTGATGGAAGTGATGAAGACTCTTGTGTAAACAACGCAGCAGGATTAACATGTACTTGGGAAGCCGATGGAAGTTGGTGTTATGAAGATGTAACCTCTGGAAGTTGTTCTGATGTTAACAGTGAAAAAGAATGTTATGATTATGGATGTTCATGGAATAGTTCATCATCAAGTTGTTCTACTTATGCAGATTTAGGAATAATTAACATACATACAGAATGGAATCCTGGGTGTTATATATTTGATTTTAATGAGACATCATGTGGGGAAACAGAAGGATGTAGTTGGTCGGGAGGAACTTGTAATTCAAATGCAACAATCTCAGAAAGTGGTCTAACTTGTACCGACATTAATGCGACAGGCCTTTGTAATTCCATTGCAGCATTGAGCAGTTGTTGTAGCTGGCAAGGATCAAGTTGTGCAAAAGATCAATTTAGTGCAAATTGCTACGATGATATTGATACTCCACCAGATGGGGCAAGCTTCTGTGAAGATTATAACGCATACGATGACGACGACCTTTGTTTACAGATTTCAGGTGCTCCATGGTATATGCCATGTCAGTGGAATAACGGAACAGAACATTGTGAAGCAAGGCTAGATAAGATATTTACTGAAGGAAGAGAGAACTTAATTTATGTTGATAACGAACAAAGCTGTGAATACGCAGGTGGAATTTGGGTTGTTGAAAGTTACTGTGAAGGAGATATAGCAATTCCTGCGGGAAGATGTGAACTTAAGTTTGATGAAGAACGTAATTGTAACAAAGAATGTTATGCTTGTGAATATCAAACAGATGGAACTAATTGGAGTAGTGCAACAGATTTCAAAAGTGCATGTGTTGGATCAAATTTAGGATTTTGTGAGTACACAAGTGATACAACTGCGCCAAATGGTTTAGGATCTTGTAATGTAAAAGATGAATTTGTCCAAGGAATTGCTGGAACATGTAATGAAGATTGTGGAAGTTGTACTCATATGGGAGATTCAACAGCTGCAGATAAGACAAATAAACCATCATATTTCTGTAAAAATAGTGATGCAAATTGTCAGTGGATAGTAAATTTAGATTATCCAACTGATGAAAGTAAAGGACGTTGCGCATCAGAATCCGAGAAGACTTGTGCAGATAGTTGTTTAAAATGTGATTCCCAAAGTCAATGTACACAATATGGAAATAAAAAAGGCGACTCTGCATTAGCTGCACAATGTAGTTGGAGTGATACAGAGACAATTAAATGTCAACCAAGTCAAGGAGCAGACCAAATGGAGTTCTGTTTTGATGGAATAGATAACAATAATGATGGAAAAACTGATTGTGCAGATTCAATGTGTTATAGTGATCCATTTTGTGGTGGTGGACTTGTTGGAGTTGGGCAAGAGTGCTTTGGAAAAAGTGAAGAAGCAACATGTATAACAACAGATACAGGAAGTGGAAATTGTACATGGATTGATGAACAATGGGGAAGTTGGTGTGATATCCCAGGAAGTGACTGTTGGAGCCATGATGGAACAAATCAAACATTTTGTGAAGCATCAGGGTGTGTTTGGCATAGTGATTTTGGTGGAATGTGTGAAGAAAATTGGGATGATGCAAGTTTTAGCAGCTGTTTCAATGCTGAAAATTCAACATCTTGTTCTGAAATAGCAGATTGCACATGGATGATTGATGATTGGTGTAGTGAATCAGGAGGTTATTGTGATCCTGATTGGACATATGAAGGAGAATGGTATAATTGTATACAACATGATAGTGATGGATCAGCAACTTGTGAAGATGCAGGGACAGCTGATGGCAATGGTGCAAAACCATGTAATTGGATGGAAGATAGCTGGTGTGCATCACAAGGAGAAGATGCAGGTTATTGTGACCATTCCAAATTTTCATGTTGGCAATATGAATCTTCATCAGTTTGTACGAATGCAACAAATTCTGAATGGTGTAATTGGAGTACTAATGAATGGGGTGACAGTTGGTGCGAAGGTGTAACATCAGGAACTGATTCATGTTGGAATAAAAATGATCAAACTGGTTGTGAAGGAATTGGTTGTAATTGGGTTTCAGGATTTTGTGATCCTCCAGGATTTGGTTCAACTACTAATGCAGGAGTAGGCGGAGATGATGGTGGATACTCTGGAAATGGTTTAGATTGTAAACTATATGATGGAAATCAAACAGGATGTGATGAGACAAATGGATGTGGTTGGTTTAGTGAAGGAAGTCCATTCTGTGACATTAAATTAGGAGATAATTGTCAACAATATACTACTAATCAAACAACTTGCGAAAGTATTGATAGTTGTAGCTGGAATAGTTTTGGAAGTTTCTGTGAACAAAAAGCATTTTCATGTATGACTGCAGAAAACAGTACATCTTGTGACGAAGAAACACATTGCGCTTGGAATAGTAAAGCAGAGATATGTGAATCAATTTGTTTTGTCAGTGGGGATGATAGCCAATCATGTGAATCATTCAATTATACTGGAACAAATACATCTGTTTGTAAATGGATTGGTGGATGGTGTAGTGGAGCCATGGCTGCAAAGTACTTTGAAAACATGGAAGGTGGAACCATAACTATGCTTGGGTCAGACAGTGTAGGTGACGCTACTCCTGATTCCATAGACATCATAAGTTTTGGAATGAAAGATCTAGGAGATGCTTTTGGCTTTGGAATTCAAGTTGTTGATATGGGTCAAGCTGCGATATGTAATGGAGTAAAAATGTTTGGAAATAGTGCTGTTGGTATGGATGCTACGAAATATTATTGGTATTTGGATACTGATGGTGATAGAACAGGTGGCTGCGCGAAAAAAGATAATGAAAGTGCTGTTGGTTACGAATTTTATGCAACATTTGTGAGCACTTGGAGTGGAACTAATAGTGTAGCAACCGAACAATCTCAAGTATACCGTTGTAGTGATGGAAATTGGGTTACAACACCAGTTAAAGCAACTGCCTTTAATCAGAAAATGTGTGTAGAAATTGGCGGTGGAATGCTCGCAATAGATAAAGATGACTTGAGTACATATCCTGATTTGTACACGCCAGGAATTGATATTAGAGTTGAAGTAGCAACAGCTAATGAATCAATGAACATAACAAACCCAAGTGATACAGCATCGCCAGGTTTTGTAACACCAGGTTCAGTAGACTTTAGTCTTGATACATTAGATCTTTCAAAGAAATCAAATGGAAGTAACTATGGGCAAGATAAAGCAAGTAAGGGATATATTGAATTTACAGCTGATTGTTGGACAGAAGCTGGTTGCGCTGAGTATTCATGTTACAACCACCCATATTGTACGGCAAATAAGTTCGGAGTTCATGCAACTGGATATGAAGATACAAGAACTCCAAAGGTTGTTGCAATTAGTAAAGAATTATACCGAGATAGTGCATTAATAGTGTACATAACTGATAAACCAGCAAATGGAACATTGCACTTTTATGGTGCTGATAATACTTGTACTATTTTAGATACAATTATTTATGATAGGGGTGTAACAAGTAGCAGTATTCGAGAATATAGGCTGCCTCATGTTGGTGAAATCTATAATGATGCTGGAATATACTCTCTTAGTTCTAATTTAGAACCTGACACATCATATTACTTTAGAATTGAAGTATGTGATGATCAGAACAAATGTGGAATCAGTAAATGTACGGAACTAAAAACAGAAACAGATGCAACTTGTGCATTCTGTGACTTCATTAGTAGAATTGAAGCACCAACAGGTTGGGATGTAAGTTACGACCTTGATCAAGACAATGTATATGAACATATACAAGGTTCAGTTTGTGGAGAAAATGCAGGAATGAAAACAAATTACACAGATGGTAGGAGAAGTTCTATCTTACTTGCAAAAAGTGATAACACAACATGGATTGAATTCAATGGTACAAGTCTAACAAAAACTGGTTTTGGTAGAAAGATAAGAGATATTGGGGACAGTGATGCTTTGGGATCTGGAACAACAACTGATGCGTCAGGGAACACAATAGGATATGCTGGAATGATTTCAGCAACAAGAGATAAAATTGTAAACAACCTATACCCAGAAACTTGTACATTAAAGATACCAGGAGTTGGAACATGTGATGAACTTTGGCATTGTAATGATGATTTAGACACTTGTGTTGATAGGACAACAGAATCAACACTAATGGAAACTGGATCAGATTATTGTATATGGCGTCTTCCTTACTGTGAGTTTTCCAATTGGGCAGGTGGAGAACCAGATTCAGGTTCAAGCTCTTCAAGCAGTAGTAGTTCATCTTCATCCTCATCCTCTTCTTCAGGAGGAGGTGGCGGTGGCGGAGCAACAACCAATTCAGGTACAACAAGTAGTTCCGATGACACCAGTCAAACAACTTGGACATCATTAGAAACAACAGACCCTGTTGTAATGACTGTAGATAGTGATAATATTGCAATCTCAGAAATTACTTTTGATGTAACTGAAACAGTGTATGGGCCTTACCTTAAAGTTTCAATACAAGAAGAATTCCCAAGTAGTGTTGGTGAAGTTGGTGGGGATGATGCAGTAGATACTTACAGCAGATTCCAAATAACAACAGTCACAACACTAACTGAAGAAGTCTTAGAAGATGTTGAAATTGAGTTTGAAGTAAGCAAAAGCTGGTTGAGTGAAACAGGGACTGATGGTAGCCATGTTGCAATGTATCGTTTTGTTGACGACGCATGGGTTGAGCTAACAACTTACCTCACAGAAGAATCAGCTTCAGGTTATACATATGTTGCAGAAACACCTGGATTTAGTTATTTTGCAATAGCGTATACAGATTCAGTTGTTGAAAACAGAATTGTTGTAGAAGAAACAGCTGAAGACGAAACTGAAGAATTAGCAGAAGAGACAGAAGCTGTTGAAGACGAATCAACAATACCAATTGAAGAAGCAGCTTTTGAGTTAGACGTTGATATGCAAACTCTGTTAATTGCAGTTGCTATAATCATCATTGTAACAATAGGTGTAGCATCATTTATCTACCACAAACGCAAGGATGAATTGTAATAGAATAGAATCTTGTTTTTTTTATTTTTTTTAAATATTTTTTTTAATTAGAAGCACGTTGTTGCTTTTTTTTCTGACGTTCTAATTTTCGTTGAAGAGAAACAAATTCACGCCCAAGTTTTTTAACGATTCGTTTTTGATGTTTTGCAGTTTCTTTCAAATTTTTCAAATAAGCATAATGTGGTAGTTCAAGAAGAGCAACAGAATGTTCTAATGAAAGTGTTTGATGAAGATATCCATTAACGTCGTGATAAAGTGTTTCAATTTGACTAAGCTTTTCATCAAATGATTTAATCTCAGTTATTGTATTTGAAAGACTAAACTGTGGGTCATCTAAAACTTTTCCTTGGAGAAATGACATTTTCCCACCATTTTCTGCGCCACGTAAACTTAATAGTTTCATTTCAACAAGTGCAGAACTAAGTGCATGTAATTTTTCAGGAAGTATTGTATGTCCTTCTAACTCTGAAAACTGAGAATAAAATCCTTTAAGGGTGGAATGAATTTTAGATTTGTCATCAGGATGCATCTCATGAAGCCCCTGTTGCGCTTTATTGCACTTTTGTCCTTTACGTAAAGGACTAAGCCAATGTTTCTTAAAACCCTGTAAATCAGAACCAATGCTTGGTAATGCACGTATTTCTTGTTTTAATGATTGTAAACCCATCTCTGTTTCCTCAAAACCGTTAATATTACAATTGAAATGCCTATTTAAACATTGTGCCTCGACTAATAATTATTAAGAGATATAATATATATGCCTTTTACTGTATCTCTAAAAACATTCACAACATTTTTAAAGCAAGAGTAAAAATTAATAGTCTTCGAAAGAGGAAATTAGGTGAGAAAAATGTCAATGTTTTGTCCAGAATGTAGTAGTATTTTACGTCCAAAAGCCAAAGGCAATAAAAAAATTCTTTATTGTAGTTGTGGCTATACCAAAGAGCCAGAGGGATCACTAGTAATTAAAGAAGAAGTAAAAGCTGCAAAGAAAGTAGAAATTGTAAACGAAATGGCACTTCTTCCAAAGATTCGAACCATTTGTGGTAAATGTGAGAACAATGCTGCATATTTTTGGACGCAACAAACAAGATCAGCGGATGAACCAGAGACACGTTTTTTCAAATGCACAAAATGTAGTCATACATGGCGAGAGTATTCATAAGATGACAGAAAAATCTAATGAGAAAGATGAACAATTAACAAATAAATCTGCTGCACAAAAGCTTATTGCAAGTTTAGAGAGCTGTGAAGCATTTAAACAGTGGCATAAAGACCACAAAAAAAGTACCCCCTCACATTTCTTTTTACAAATTAATGAGAAGTATGCTGCAACAAGTGCTTGGGATATTGGATATTATGATTCTGAATCAAACAAAGTGACTGTGTTTACTCTAAATGATGCTGGAAAGTTTGAAATTAAAACAACTGACGATGTATTTGCAACAAAAACAACAAAGATATATCCTTTAGTTGTTGATGAGAAAACTTTAGATTTTCCATTAATAATTCCTCATGCAGAAAAACTAATTGCAGAAGAATTTTCTGAGGTAAAAAACTTAAGGGGAAATGGTTTTGCTATTCTGCAGAATATAGACGGGAAAGTAGTGTGGAATATCTCTTTTATTACAAAGAAATTGACTTTCTTGAATATCAAACTTGATGCAACAACTGGAGAAAAAATTGCAGCAAGTAATGAGAGCGCAATTGTCCCAGAGGCAAAATAATTATTCTTAGTTATAACTCTCATATCTTATAACTTTTAAGCAATAATTTAACACCTAACATGGGTTTCTCTGGTAAGTGATACTAGGAAGATACTACGAGTAAAGAAAACGTTGGTGTTTACAATTGAAGTGGTATCGGTTTTGAGAATATAATTCTTTAAATAGCGAAAAGCTTTCATTTATTTCATCAAGTGAGTAAAATTAAAAGATATAATCGAGTGATAAAAGAAAAAAAAAGAGTGCAAAAAGAGGTGTAATAAATTATGGGGAAAATTAGTTACAAAGCACAAATTGAATCACAAAAGCTAGAGTCATTCTTTATTAAAGAGGAAGCTAAGAAGTCGTTAAAGCGCAAGTAATTCTTTTATTTTCTTTATTTTTTCTTTATTATATATTTAATTCACTAGACTTAAAAGATTTGGAAGACTTCTTGAATTCAAAATCCTCCTTCTTCCCCAGTAAAATGTTGGCATAGGAAAACGGGTAGGCGGCTTACCTGGAAGATCATGGTGGGAGATACAAGTAGGACGATAATCTTCGCTTCCTCCAGCAAGTACTAAATCTCCATGGAATCCTGCGGGTGTAACAATTTCTCTAAAAATACCTCTGCGGCGTGCAACCCTTTGGCTTTCTGTGGCAGGATCAGAGCACTCATCACAATAAGCTTCATTAATTTCAATTTCATCAGCTAGACACATCAAATTAGGAATATCATTAAAACCAATTCTACGAAAATCTCTTGGTAAACCAGTTCCATAAATTCGATAACCTTTTGGAATCAATTCTTTGATTAATTCATAACAACCAGGAAAAAATTGTAATTCATCCCAAAATAAAACTTTTTTTCTTGAGTGTTTTTTCAAATAATCACGAACTTGATCAACATTATTGAATGGTTGTGCCCTTTCAGTTAATCCATTGTGTAAAGCAACTTCATGTACTTTAGCAGCATATCTCTCTTCAGTCCACTTAATAACAAGTGGATCAATCCCTTCTTCACGAAGTCTAAAAAGTTGTGCTCTCCAAGAACTAGATTTTCCTGAAAACATTGGTCCTAAATACAAATGTAACATCCCATGGTTTATTGGTTCTTCATGACCAGGATTCTCTAAATGATATGCACAAACTGAACGTAATTCTTCACCAAAGTACATACTCCTATTGGCATGTTTATACTTTCCAACATGACATACTCCCTTGACTAGTTCAACTGAACTTGCTCTTGAAAGTAATTGTGGCATAATACCATATGGTTCTGCATTAATATCTAAATTCGGTCCAGATAATATTAATTTTCGATTAGAACGAAACAATTCACGACAAAGAGAACTCAAATCATCATCTCTATCAGAATGAGCAAATTGTGATGCTCCAGCAATAACAACAATTCCTGGATTTCTTTCAAGAACAAGGCTATAAACTTCTTGAGCTGAAGAGGTAACTAAGTCTGCCTTGTGCCGATCTGTAACTTGTTCTCCTTCCATTGGATGAGAAACAATAACGCCACCCCATTTTGCCATCCGACCACTGTCAATAAGGGGGTCAAGATGAGCAGAAAGTGCTTCATTTTTCTTAGAACCAACTGGTCCAGTAATAACATGCATTGAACCTTCAAAAGAAGTCCTGAATAATTTTCTAACTACACCACCAAGATCTACCATTACAACTCAACTAACTTAAAAAATAGTATCTTATAAAGCTTACTTTACTCAAAACATCATATTTCTAGTCACAAATTTTAATACATAGTCTCCACAAGACATATAAAGTGAAGTTGCCTCCTTCTAAAGAGGTGATGAGGTGATTTACAAGTGAAAATCTTTATTGATAGTGCTGATATTGATGAAATTAAACAAGCGTATGCATGGGGCATAGCAAATGGAGTAACAACAAACCCTTCTCTTCTAAAGAAAGCAGTAGATAAACGCAAAAAACTAGGAGCAAAGATCAACCTTAAACAATACATAACTGAAATTTGTAAAGTAGCCAAAGGCACACCGGTTTCTTTGGAAGTAACTGAACTTGGTTATGAAGGAATGGTAAAACAAGGAAAGGCGATTCATAAATTATTCAATAAAGTAGCAAAAAATGTTTACATAAAAATTCCAATTAATCCTGCTCTTAAAAAAAGCGATTCTACACATTTTGATGGAATAAGAGCAATTAAAACCTTAACTAAAGCGAAGATAAAAACAAATTGTACACTTATCTTCACTCCAGAGCAAGCACTTCTTGCAGCAAAGGCAGGTGCTAGTTTTGTTAGCCCTTTTGCTGGACGCGTTGACGACTTTCTTAGAACAAATGCAAAGATCAAATTCGATAAAACAGCTCATTATCCAGTGTGGGGAATTGAAAAGAAAGGTAAAACAATCCATGACAATGGGATAGTTTCAGGTATTGATCTTGTTGAGTCATGTGTACACATTCTAAAACAGTATAATTTGAAAACAGAAGTTTTAGCAGCATCCCTTAGAAACACAAGACAAGTAAGAGAAGCAGCTCTTGTAGGGTCAGACATTGCAACACTTCCATTTACAGTCATACAAGAGATGTTAAAACATCCAGAGACATATAAGGGAATGAAGAACTTTACTAAAGATAAAATTGCAGAGTATGAAAAACTAACAAAATGAAAGAAATAACATTTAGCTATTCTAATGCGAGAATTAGCAAAACGGAACTAGAGAAAACTCTTAAGAGACTTACGCCTGAGATAAAAAAGATAAATAAAGAAATACAAAAAGAATATGATACTGAGTATGCAGCAATGCATTTACCAAACGACACTTCTATTATCACAAAAGTGAATAAAGCACTTAAAGAAAAAGATAAATTAAATCCAGTTGCACTTTTTCATATTGGACAAGGAGGATCATCTCTTGGTAACATAGCAGTACATCAATTCTTGAATGGCAAGTTATACAATGAAGAAAATCCAAAGAGAAATTTATTCATACTTGACAACATTGATCCAGATTATACAACAGCTATGCTAAAACACGCAGAGAGCCTATTAAAACAAAACAAAAACATTTTGGTTCACATAGTATCAAAGTCAGGAACAACAACAGAAGCCATTGTAAATGGTGAATTATTCAGAACTCTCCTAAAAAAATACAAAAAAAAAGATCACAATAAATTTATTCTTTGCACTGCAAAAAATGATGTTGAACTATATAACATCGCAGAAAAAAATAACTATCAAAAATTCGTAATCCCTCATGAAGTGGGAGGAAGATACTCAGTTCTAACAGCTCTAGGATTACTTGCATTTGCTTACACAAAAAACAATAACAAAAAGATTCAAGCAGGAGCTAAAGCTATGCAAAAGAGATGCTTAAGTGAAAACTTAGAAGAAAACCCTGCAGCGATGAGTGCAGCATTAATATATTTACAAAACAAAAAAGGGTGCAATATAAATGATAACTTCCTCTTTTCAAGTTACCTTGAAGGATTTGGGAAGTGGTATAGGCAGCTTATAAGTGAAAGTATCGGGAAAACATGGAATAAGAAGCACACAAAGAAGATTCACGTAGGAATTACTCCAACAGTTGCTGTAGGATCAACTGATCTGCATTCAATGGCTCAATTGAACCTTGGAGGCCCAAGAGATAAATTCACTTGCTTTTACAACATAGAAGAGCAAACAAAAATCAAAGTACCTTCAAATGAAGAAGTAAATGCAATGATAAAAGATGTTGGTGGGAAGGAATTAAAAACAATAATGAATGCTATTTACAATGGAACAACAAAGGCATATATGAAAGATAAACGCCCATTTATGGAAGTAACTATTCCAAAAAGAAATGAACATGCAATAGCTGAACTTTTATTCTGGAAGATGATAGAAATGATTTATCTTGCATTTTTACTTGATGTTGATCCATTTGATCAACCAAGTGTAGAGAAATATAAGTTTGAGACAAGACAAATACTCCAAAAGAAATAATAATTGAGTAAGGAACCAATACATGGCACCAGCAAAACTCAAAAATAAGGTACAGAAAAAATCTGCCACATTCATTATTCTAGGGGCAAGTGGAGATTTAGCAAAGCGCAAATTGATTCCTGCGATTTATCAATTGATAGAGAATAAAAAGATCAAACATTGTGAAATAATTGCATGCGCTAGAAGAAAGTTATCAATTAATTCTATTTTTAATGAAGCAAAAAAATTCATTAAAAAACCAAAAGCAAAAGTTTGGAATAAACTAATCAAAAATAGTCGATATCTTCAAATTGATTTCACTGAAAGTGAAGATTATGAACAGTTACAAGAAGCCGTTGAAGAAATAGAAAAAAAACAAAGACAAGAAAGTCAAAGAATATTTTATCTTGCAACATACCCAGAGCATTACAAAATAATAACAAAGAATCTTTCGAAAAGAAAACTTGCATCTAAAAAGATGAAAGAAAGAGTAAAAGTAATTTATGAAAAACCATTTGGGACAAATCAGGAATCTGCAAAAAAGATAAACAAATGTATTAAAAAAGCATTCAGTGAAGAACAAATATACCGAATAGATCATTACCTTGGAAAAGAGTTAGTTGGAAACATCGCACTCGCAAGGTTTACAAATAGAATTCTTGAACCTTTGTGGTGTGCAAAACACATTGAATCTGTAAACATTGTAATGAATGAAAAATTAGGTATTGAAAAGAGAGCAAGATTCTTTGATTCACATGGCCAAATAAAAGATGTGATGCAAAACCACATGCTTCAACTACTAACATTAGTTGCAATGGAACAACCAAAACAGTTGGTTGGAGACGACATAAGGGATTCTAAAGTTGCAGTTCTTAAAAAAAACCAAAATCTCATCACTGTTGCGTGCCCAATACAAAGGGTATAGAAAAACAAAAGGCGTGAGAAATGATTCAACGACAGAAACATTTGCTGTTGCTAAACTAACAATTAATACTAAGAGATGGAAAGGCGTTCCGTTTTTCATTAAAACAGGAAAAGCTCTAACAAAAAAGGAGACATATATTGACATAAAATTTAAACGAATTCCTTGTTTGTTGAATAGTTGTCCACGAGAAACAAATCATTTGCGAATACAAATATTTCCTAAAGCAGGAATTTATATGACTGTCAATAATAAAATTCCAGGATTGAAAATGGAAGTTGTCCCAATTAAACTCCAATTTTCTGAAGAGTTAACGTTTGGTCCAAATACACGGGCTGCATATGAAAATCTGTTAGAACAAGTAATGGATGGTGACCAATCTGTGTTTGTAAGAGGAGATGAAGTAGAAATTGCGTGGAAAATCATTGAAAAAGGGATGAAAAAACAATCACCATTGTTTAAATATTCAAAAAGATCAACTGGACCAAAAGAATTGAGCAATTGGTGTAGTAAAGAAAAATGTATCTGGTAATATAAAAAAGATGGAAAAAACACAAAAATTTGTAATAGGATATATTGGGCTTGGAAAAATGGGCCTTAACATGGCATGCCATATGGTCAAAAAAGGCCATACTGTTGTTGTAACAAACAGGTCTAAAGATCCTATTCTTAAAGCGAAGAGTCATGGAGCAATAGATGCGTTTAATCTAGATGAACTTTTTACAAAACTTAATGCAACAATCAAAAGAAGAAAACAAACTAAAAGAATTATTTGGTTAATGCTACCGGCAGGAGAAATAACTGAATCAAAACTTAAAAAAATTATTCCTTACTTAAAACGTGGAGACATAGTTATCGATGGATCAAACTCAATTTACAAAGATGCTGCAAGAAGGGCAAAATATCTTAGTAAAAAAGGGATACATTTTGTTGATGTTGGAGTTTCAGGAGGACCAAATGGTGCAAGGCATGGTGCTTGTATGATGGTTGGTGGGAAAAAATCACAGTTCAGTTATCTTCAACCATTGTTCAAAAGTATTTGTGTTCCTTGTGGTGTTGAACACTTTGAAGGAGCTGGAGCAGGCCATTATGTGAAGATGGTTCATAATGGAATTGAATATGGTGTTATGGAATCTTTAGCTGAGGGTTTTGAGATACTAAAGAAGTCTAAATTTAAACCAAATTTGAAGAAAGTTTCTTCTGTGTATCAACATGGTTCGATTATTGAATCAAAGTTGATGGAAATGATGATAAGAGCATTTACAAAACATGGTGATAAACTAGAGGGTGTTTCTGGAGCTGCAGGACAAGGTGGCAAATCAGCAGGGAAGGCAGTGAAAGCAGAAGCTAATTGGGCTTTAGATGAAGCGAAAGTTCTCAAAGTCCATTATCATGCAATAGGTGGTGCTGTAATTGAAAGGGCAGAGTCAAGAGAAAAGCCAAGTTTTCGTGGAAAGGTAATCAATGCTGTACGTAATGAGTTTGGTGGACATGCTCTGAAGGCGAAGAAGGAAAAGAAAACAACTAAGAGAAGAAAATGAAGAAACAAACAATAATTGACATCAGTTGGCCACTCACAAAAAAGTCAACAAGCTATAGAAATAGATCTTTATTTAATGTTCATCCAAGTAAAACATATCACACAGATCATAAACGAGAAACAAGGATAACACTTTCATCTCACACAGGAACCCATATTGATGCTCCAAGTCATTTTCTAAGAAAAGGAAAAACAATTGAAGAGGAAGCATTGCAGAAATTTATAGGGAATTCAAGAGTATTAGATTTAACAAAGATAAAAAGACGTATTACATCAACAGATTTGAAAAAGCACAAAATTAAAAGAGGACAAATCATTCTCCTAAAGACAAAAAACAGTCTTCACACTGAAACAGACAAATTTGATTCTGAGTTTGTATATCTAACTTCAAGTGCTGCAAAACATCTAAAAGAAAAAAAAGTCAAAGCAGTTGGAATTGATTACCTTGGAATTGAAAGGGGAAATGTTTCTCACATAGCACATAAAACTCTTTTAGCTGCAGACATTCCAATTATTGAAGGTTTAAGGTTAAAAGAAGTAAAATCAAAAGGATATTACTTTGTGTGTTTACCACTTGCTGTTAAAGGAATTGATGCCGCACCAGCAAGAGCAATACTTATAGAAGATAACTAATCAAAATAATAACTGTCCCGACTTGTAATAACTATTTCTTTTTTCTTAGAACCAGTATTTCTAGAACCAAAAGGTTTCTTAGCACCAAATTTACGTTTAAACTCTTCACGTGCATCTTTTTTAGAAATAGCACCATCTTCTTCAAATGCAGCACCGCTGGCCCTCCACATATCAAGACCTTTTTGATAATTCACATTTCCACATTTTAAGCAATTAAAGTATGGGCCATATTTGCCAGAAAGCAAATCAATATAATCACCACAATTACATTTAGCGTTCACAAGCATTGTTTTAGTGTGTTTACTACAAACATCAGCGCCTTGTTCAGATTTTGCAGTAGCTACTTTACCACAGAAAGGACAACTGTTCACCATGGATTGACCATAGACTTTTGGTATTCTTCCTCGCCTCATAAAAAGAAAAGAAAACTAGTTATTTATTAAGTTGTTGGGTAAACATCGAAATAAACATTAAGCTAGCTTCAAACCATTCTCAACTTTCCTTTCTGGGCTTGCAAGTATTACTGTATCATCTTCTTTGATGAAACCAGTTGTTAGAACTTCAGACATAAATGGTCCAATTTGCCGTGGTGGAAAGTTACATACACAAAGAACTTGTTTGCCAAGTAAATCTTCTTTAGAATAATGTGTTGTAATCTGTGCACTAGATTTCTTAATACCAATTTCAGGACCAAAATCAATCAATAATTTATACGCAGGCTTACGAGCTTCGGGAAAATCTTCAACTGAGGTGATTGTACCCACCCTAAGGTCAACTTTTTCAAAATCTTTCCAAGTTATTTCTGCCATAAAACAAATAATAAACTATATTCTTTTTAAAGCATTTGTTCTACCAAAGGTGGGAAAGATACATAACAATACTAATCAATAAATTTAAATAACAACAAACAAGCAAACTTATAATGAAAACAGTTGGAATAATTGGTGGTCTTGGACCAGAAACAACATCAGAGTTCTATTTAGATCTAATTTTTTCTTGTCAAAAAAAATCTAAAAAAACAAGGCCAGGAATAATTATTTCAAGCGTGCCTTTGCCATACAAAATAGAAGAAGATTTGATTATGAAAAACAAAGGATCAAAAAGATACATTCCTTTCCTTGTAGCAGAAGCAAAACGATTAGAAAAAGCAGGAGCTGATTTTCTAGTTATGCCTTGTAATTCATTACATGTGTTCATTGAAGACATTAGAAAAGCAGTGAAAATTCCAGTTCTTAGCATAATTGAAGAAACAGTAAAATTCATGAAGAAAAAGAAATACAAAAAAGTGGGTATTGTGTCAACATCAGCTACTATTGAAAACAAATTGTATGAAACTGCGTTTGAAAAAGCTAAAATCAGTTATGCAACACCAAACAGTTTAGAACAAGCAAAGCTTGGGAAATTTATTCACAACTTAGTTATGGGTCAACAAAACAACAAGGATAGAGATAGATTAGTGAAAATTATTAACAATTTTGAAAATAAAAATGTTGATTGTGTAGCGCTTGCTTGTACAGATTTGCAATTATTGATACCAAAGCATCCAAAATTAAAGATATTTGATACTATGAAGATATTTGTTGATGCAACTGTAGATAAGATGCTTTGATAATAACTCCAAATATTTAAAAACCTAAATAATATTCTTTTCTGTTATGGTAACAACAATAGAATGGGTTGCAATAGTCCTATTAGGTATTGGAATGTTAAAGATGATAGTGGGTTTGATCTCACCAAAAACATTACTTGATTACAAAAAGAACAAAATTCTAAAAGCATTTGTGAACAATCAAAAACTAGCGGTGTGGTGCATAGCTATATTTGGCCTTGTATTAGCATACTTTTCATATATTTCAGATATGAGTTTCGCTGAGTGGTTTGTAGCTGGAATGACTTTGTATGCGTTAATGTTTGGCCTATTATTCTCACAAAAAAGCATGTGGGATGGATGGATTAAAGCAATATCAAAGTTCAAAGCAAATCAATTTAGATGGATTGCAGCTGGATGGCTTATATTTTCTATAATTGGGTTGTATGTAATCTTGTATTGATGAGAATAAGAAAACTTTTTTCTTTTTTTTTCTTGTGTAAAATTTTTATCCTAAAAGTTGTTTTAAACCGGTCTGGAAACCTAAATTATTTCCATCTCCTGTTCTACGTGGAACCAAATGCCAATGTAAATGTGCCATACGTTGTCCTGCAACATGATATCGATTAACGCCAGCATTGTACCCTTCTGGCATTACACTCAGCCAAGGATTATCAAGAATTTCTATAGCTGACTTAGAACTGAGATTATCAGATCCATCACGCAATTTCTCATAAAAAGCAACTATTTTCTCTGAATCCCTTTGATAGATTTCTTGAATTGCATCAAAGGCAGATGGAATCAAACGACTGATCAAACCACCACATTCAGCATCTGTTAAATCTCGTAACCTATCAACATGGCGCTTTGGTGCAAGAAGAACTTGACCTGGTGTTATAATATCTCGCCGAGTGAAAATAGCATACGCTACGTCATTCTCTACAAGAATATCTCCTTGTGATTTCCATATCTCATACATCCCACAAAATACTGGACAATTAGCCATAAACCTATTCAGAAAAGGGGTGTTTTTTAAGTGTTTTGGAAGAGAATTCTAATCAAAAGTTATTTAAATTTAAATTTACTCATGTTCATATAAAATAGCAATTTCAATTCAAATATAACTTATTAAGAGGGAAAAATGAATGCATACAAATCGAATATTGAAAAAGAAACAATTGAAAATGAAAATTATCGAAAAGTTCTCCACACTGGAGAAAAAATGCAACTTGTAGTAATGAGTCTAAATGTAGGAGAAGATATTCCTCTTGAAGTACATAATCATATTGATCAATTTATTAGAATAGAACATGGTGAAGCATTAGTAATAATCGATGAAGAAAAGTTCAACTTAGCAGATGATGATGTGATAATTATTCCAGCAGGGAAAAAACATTATGTGAAAAATAGCTCTCAAGAAAAAAAGTTAAAACTCTATTCAATTTATGCCACTCCAGAGCATGCACCTGGAACAGTTCATAAGACGAAAGAAGAAGCTGATAAAGCAGAACATGAGCATTAATAATGAAATTAATTCTTATTAGGCACGGAGAAACTGAAGAAAATAACAAAGGAATTTCTCAAGGTCAAATGAACACACAGTTAAATCAAAAAGGAATAGAGCAATCAAAAGAACTTGCACAAAAACTTAAATCAACAATATTTCAAGCAGCATATTCTAGTGATTTAGATAGAGCAATTGACACTTGTAAAATTATCCTTAAACATCACCCAAACATTAAACTTAACACATATAAAGAATTACGTGATCAGTCAAAGGGGATTTTTGAAGGAACATTAAACTCTGATAGAAAAAATTTCTTCAAAGAAAACAACATTCGTTATGAAGATTGGAAACCAGAAGGTGGAGAAAATTTATGGGAAGTATGGGATAGAACAATTCCATTTCTAAAACAATTAGAAAAGAAACATAAAAATGAAACAGTCCTTATGGTAAGCCACGGTTGCCCTATTGCATGCATAATTGCGTATAAACAACAAAAAACCCTCAAAGAATTTGAAGGATACCAAGCAAAGAATGCTGAAGTACTTATTCTTAAGATATAATTGACATGCAGGTATAATATACATAAAATATCCTCCAAGTCTTTTTATAAAAAGCAAGATTTCAGCCTCTGTGGATCTAGTCGAAAGGTTACAGAAGATGTACTCTATTGCGCAAGAAGACGCGAGAGTAGATTTAGCCTTACGCAGAGTAGGTGAATTAAATACAGGGTATAAGGGATTACGAATACAAACTGTCCTTGATACTCTATTTCCTCAAAGATCAACTATAGATCACCCACAGGGTCCAAGTGGAATTCTTGAAAGAATAACATATAGTGTAGGATACCTTCATTCAATCAGAGGATAATTCTTCCGTCTAAGACATTTCCATGAATTTGGTGGATATTTACCAAAGAATGCTGAAGTAATAAGGATAAATTTCTAAAATACTTTGCAACATACCTTAGGGGTTTTAACTACTTTCCAGAGATAAATTTATAAATTGGGGCTTTTTTTTGACAAATATGTCAATTAGTATCCAAGATGTAGATTGCGAGGAAGGAGATTACTACAAGTGGATGGTAAAGCAATATGAAACTACTGATTTGGAAACTGGTCTGATTCCTGTGGGGATTGAACCTCCTAAATTTGATCCCAGAAGGTCACATCCTATTTTCAATAGATTTCTATTCCAAGGGCAAGGAATTGATCTTACAGATTATGACAGAAACAGGGAGAAATTTTTACCATTATTGCAAACAATTGTTCGCAATGTTTGGGATAGATTTAGAATACCCAAAACTCTGGTTTTAGAGTTCGGTCCAGGGTCAACAGGATACTTCTATGCGAAATTACGTCCAGAAGATGTTGGTCAATGGATTCAACTAGAAATTAATCCCAAAGCAATTGAAGAAAACAAGCGAAGAAACCCTCAGGCGGTAGTGTTTGAAGGTGATTATTATGATATTAAGCATAAGAATATTCCAACGATTTGTGGACTATCATCTTTTGATACTGCAATTGAAATGGATAAAGCAATTGATCAAGTAGCTGATGCACTTATGCCTGGTGGATATTTCTTACATATTCAAGATGTTAATCCTGGCTTTGGTTGTACAACTTCTTACATCACTCGTGCTACAGGTAGTTATCCAAAAGAATGTTTAGCATTTCAGAAGAAACTTGAAAAAATGGTTGCTTTTAAGGTTGGAGGGGAGTGGGTAACAGATTTCGAACTTTTCCGAAGAAATATTGGTGCAAGCTTAGGGAGAAGAAGAGATCTTGATGTTAAATTAAACAGGTATGTTCGTGCAAGAACACCAATTAGGGGAAACACTAGTCATATATATTTTGGAAACGACCACATGCATAAAGTTTTCGATCCAAGACCACAGAGAGGAGATCCCGAAGGTTATCTTAGATTCATGCAAACAGGTTCTGCGGTACAAGCGTATCAAGAAGCTGTTGTTGTTGCAACTGTTGCTCAGAAGAAGGGATAATAAGACCTTTACTCAAACATTTTCTCCTTCTTCAACCACTCAAAAGTCCTAGATTCTTTGAACCATGTATCTTGATTCCTAAGCCATAATTGCTCAAGATCTAAAAATGTATCAACATCACTTCTTTCCCCCAGAACTTCAACCATCTTTCCAGCTTTGCGTATTTTCGACCAGGTTTCCATGTAAACCATGTTTGTTGACCAAGGAATATCTTTGAAGACATCTAAAAAGAATCCACCACGATTGAATCCAAGCAAATAATAGCCTCCATCATCTGATGGGCCTATAACTGATTCAGTATTGTCAAGAGAATCGAACGCAAAATTAAGTTCATCAAGTGAAAGATCTGGAATATCTGAATCTATAATTACAACATCAGTGAAATTTTTTGAATAGGCGTAGTAAAAAGAATTCTCCATTTTCTCACCCATATCAGCACCAGTTTGTGCGTAATACAATGGTCCAGCACCAAGCCATTTTAATATATCAACACCTTTGTCAGAAGGTTCATAACAAACTATAACTGACATATCAAGTCCCTTAACTGTAGAAAGTAAATCTTCAATAAACAATTTATACAATTCTACTGCTTTTTCTTCGCCGATTTCTGCTGCCAAACGAGTCTTAACTTTTCCTGGCTCTGGATACTTTACAAATAATAATAGACATCTTTTTCCCATAAAGAAAAATCAACATAGGACTCTTTTTGAAGATTTCGTTAATAGATCATACTAATGATTTGAGAACTATTACTTTAATTGGTTTTGAAGTTATAAACACCTTTATAATCACAAATAAATAATTCAATTAAATGGATAAATCAAAACTATTACAAATCGTAATGATAGCATGGTTATTATTATTTGTAGGGTTTGCTGTTTTCAAAATCATCAATGCACCAATTCTATGTTGGGATGGTGCAGAAACTGATCCTGTAACTGGTGAAATTAATCTAGTTGGTGGGTGTGATCCTGCGTATAGTCAAGCCATTACTCAACTAATTTTACCTTTTATTATATGGGGAATAGTTTTAATACTACTACTGTTTATATATTTCAAATTTAAGAAATATAATAAATAACAAACAATTTAGGAAAACTATGACAACAATAAAAAAACTTGAAGCCGAAGTAGAAAATCTTAAAAAACGTAATAAACGCGTTGAAGCAGATAAAGCATGGGAAACAAGTATTAGCCGTAAAATACTAATTGTTATCATTACATATTTTTTAATAGTGATCTTCTTTTACATAGCAAATTTAACAAATCCATGGATTAATGCAATTGTTCCAAGTGTTGCATTTGTTCTTTCAACATTAACAGTACCTTACTTCAAAAGAATATGGGTAAATCATTATTGGAAAAAATAAAATTCTTTCAACTTATCTAACAACTAACCCATCCTTTAATTTAATATGCCTGCTTCCAAGTTTAACTAAGTGGTGATCATGTGTAATTAAAACAATTGTACTGCCTTCTTTATGCAAAGAACTTACAATTTCCATAACTTCACGACTAGTAACTGAATCCAAGTTTCCAGTTGGTTCATCAGCAAGGATTACTTCAGGATCATTTACAAGGGCTCGAGCAATAGCCACACGCTGTTGTTGTCCACCAGAGAGTTCATTTGGTTTATGATGCATTCTATCAGTAAGACCTACTTTCTGTAGAACTTTTGCTGCCTTTTCAATACGTTCTTCTTCAGAAACACCTTGAAACAAAAGTGGTAGTGCAACATTTTCAAGAGCAGAAAGTGTAGCTAGCAAATGAAATTGTTGAAAGATAAATCCTATTTTCTTTCCACGAATATCAGAGAGTTCATCGTCATCAAGCTTTGAAATATTTTCACCATCGAATAATAAATCTCCTGAGTTTGCAACATCTAGCATTCCAAGAAGATTCATAAGAGTAGATTTACCAGAGCCACTTTCCCCAGTAATTACAACAAATTCTCCACTTTTTACTTCTAAATTAATTCCTTTTAGGACTTTAACCTCTAAATGACCAAGTGGAAATGAACGATAAATATCTTGTAACTTGTAAACAAGTTTTCTTCCTGTATTTTTTTTCTCTACCATAAATTTCACCTATTTAACTAATAATTATTATTCAAACAATCATTCATATCTCAAACTTGTAACAGCATCAGCCTTAGCAGCACGTCTGGCTGGAATAAATCCACATAATCCTCCAAAGAGAGCTGAACCAATTAAAACAACAATAAGTAATACATAATTAACTTCAACAATAAAAAGGTTCGGTCCAACAAAATTCCAAAAGACCCATTCAACTGCTTCAGCAAAACCAACTCCAATTGCAACACCTATAGCTCCACCAACAAGTCCATACAAAGCACTCTCTAATAAAAAGAGCATTAATATTTGATTACGCTTTGCACCAATTGCTTTTAACAAACCAATTTCACGAGTTCGTTGTAGAACTGCTGTGAACATTGTGTTCATAATACCAATTCCACCTACCAGAAGAGAAATCCCTGCAATTCCAACAAGCACAGCAGCTACAATTCCAAGGATTGCAGCGAAACTATCTGCCATTTGTTGAGGGGTTTGAATAGTAAAATCTTCTTTACCTTCTTCAACGCTGCGATGATCCCGGAGCTCTTCAATAATCCTCTCTTCAGCAATAGATACATCAACTCCACCTTCAACTTCAGCAATAATAAAACCATATTCTCCTTCATCTCCAAAAACTTCCCAATATGTTTCAATAGGGATCATAACACTTCTATCATCAGGACTGCTACCAATTGTTTGCCAAACCCCAATAATTTTGAATTCCACATCTTGAACTAAAATTTTATCCCCAATTTCAGCTGCTTGCCCAAAAAGTGTTTCATCAGTGTAATCAATTCCAACAACTGCTTTATAGCGGTCTCCTTTTTCAATAACTCTTCCTTCACCTATGTTAAGATTCTGTCCTTCTCCAACTAATTCACGCTCTTCAGGGTTATCAGACATACCTGAGACGAAAAAATATCTTATTTCATCATTAAATTCAACACGCGCAGAAGTATAAATCATTCCAGACACTTGAGATATTCCTCGAGTAGATTCAATAACATCTAAATCATCTTCTGTTAAAGGATTAGTATCTGAAGAGAGCCCAAGTGTTAGAGTTGATCCTTTTGGTGTAATGAATAAAATATCTGACCCAAGTGAATTGAGTTGTTCATTAATTGCATTTTCCAATCCACCACCGATGAGCATTAAACTAATGATTGCACAAATACCTATGACTACACCAAGAAGAGTTAGCCAACTACGACGTTTACGTGCAAGCATTTGTCCCCATACAAGACGTAAGTAATCAACTATCATGTTCTAAGAGCCTCCAAAGGTGTAATAGAACTAGCTTCACGTGCAGGAAAGTATCCTGAAATTGCTCCAACTAATGTTGACATAACTAAAAGAATAGCAAAAAGTGGAAGTGAAAAATGTGCTTGCAATAAATTTGATCCAACAATAGGGCCTGCAACTAATACTAATAAATATGCAGCACCAGCCCCAAAAATAATTCCAACAACACCACCACAAAAACCTAAAATTCCAGATTCTACTAAAAACAATAAACGAATAGTTTTACCTTTGACACCAATACTTCTAAGGATTCCAATTTCACGACGTCTTTCAACAACACTTGTATACATTGTGTTCATAATCCCAACACTTCCAACAATAAAAGCAATTGATGCAATACCAACAAGTACTCCTTGAACAACAAGTAATACACTACCTAATGTTGCAAGAAGAGCTTCAGGAGACTCAACAGAGAAATCTTCTTCTCCAACGTTAACATCTCTTTCATCTCGAAGATAATTTTCAATTCGCTCTTGTACAGCTTCCAATTCACCTTCATCTTCAACTTGAACAACAATCATATCGTATTCATCATCAATAGAAAAATAATCACGCATGCTCTCTTCACTAAGTAAAAGAAGGTTATCTCTCTCGGGCGCACCAGTTTTATCAGAAATTCCAACAACTTCGAGTTCAACTCCCTCGACAAGAACTGTGTCTCGAAGTTCAAGAGGTTCATCAAATGTATCTGTGTGAAGTTTTGATGCAATGAAAATTTGATTACTACCATCATCGGGCATTTTTCCTTGGATAATTTCATATCCAAATGCTTCTATCATCAATTCAAATTCATCACTATCTTCTGGAATTGGAACAAATGGCACAGTCTCAACTTGGTCTTCAAACTCTACTAAATAATAACGTAATAAACGCCCGATTGTAAGTTTCACACCATCAAGATCTGCAATTCCATCTTTTTGATCAATTGTTAGTGGAACAACAACAGATGTTCCAGGAGGACCAAATGCAGCGCTTGATGCACTAACAAATAATTTATCAGAACCAAGGGATTGAAATTCACTTTGAATTCCAAGTTGCATTCCACTTGATAGAGCAATGAGAGCTACAACAGCTGCTATTCCAATAGAAATTCCAAGAATTGTAAGAACACTACGTAACCCACGGCGTGTTAATGAGACAATAATAAATTTAAACAAATCTGTCTTCATTATTCTTCCCTCTTAACGCTACCACACGCCCTCCAAATATAAATTAACATAAATAATTAATGTGAATAAATAAAAAAAGCAAAATAATTATTATTGATTCTTTCTATTTTTTCTTCTTGAGATATTTCATTTTTAACTTCTTAAGATCTTTCCAAAGACTTCCTTTGCCTGTTTTCTTACGGTACCAATACACGCCACCAATAATCAACAATAACAAGATTATAAGACCAGTATATGATCTTGCCTCTGCAATTCCAATTTCAACAGCTTCAGAATGAGAGTAAATTGGAACAGATAAAGTAAAATCTTCTGTATACTCTGTATTAAGTGCATCTAAATAATTTAAACGAACAAGTACATCAACATAGTCCTTGCGAGAATTAACTGAAATGATCATCTCTTCAGTTTCAGTGTCATCACTATCAACGTTTCCAATATAATACCTTGATTGTGTAGAAAGAACAGAGTAATCTTCTCCATCCATGACTTCTAATTGTACTGCTTTAAGTTCACCTTGACCAACGTTTGCAAGTTCAAAGACTACTTTTCCAGTTTTATCCCCCTTGTAAAGAGCAGAACTTCTAACCTGTAGATCAATTTGTGTAGTATCCGTTACAAACAAAGAAAGGTATTCAATACTAGTATAACTATTTCCACTACGATCTTCATATGATAATTCAAATGGCACACGATATAAACCGTGTTCAAAAGATGGGTCTACAAGTAATTTATAATGTAATGTAATAGCTTCTCCACTTGAAAGAGAACTAATAACTTTCTCAGAAGAAGATAAATATGCAACAACAGGTTGACCATCACTGGTGTTTATAGTTGCATAAATACTTTGTAAAAGACTATCTGCTTCGTTTGTAAGTGTAATTAACAGATCAAATTCTTCACCTGGGGCAATTTGTTCTGGAGATAATTCAACGTTGGTGATATCAAGAACTGCATCCCTTGTTTCAACATCAATTGTGAAAGTTTCTTTGCTTGAAGCATCAGAACCTTCCATTGTAACATATACATCTATGCTAGCGTCACCTTGTGCTGCAGAATCATCAACTAAAAAACTAAATTCAATAGAACTGACAACTTCACCGTTTTCCATAGCTCCAATATTTTCTTGATCTTCGGATTCATAAATTGTTAAAGGATATTGTGGATCAACTGTAATGATAACATCATCAGTTGTTGCTGTTCCATCATTTTGAACTTTAAGTTCTATGGTTACAACTTCTCCTGGTTCAACGGGATCTGGATTTTGTTCTTCTAGTATAAGTTGAAAGTCAGCTGAAGTTGCAACTGCTAAAACTGAAGAAGACAAAATAACAATAATAATTGATAAAACTGATAATAATAGAACCATTCGTTTAGTTAATCCAACCATCAAATCACCTGTTTAAAAGAAAACTTAAGCCTTTATATAGTTTATGACCAAATGCAGCAGCATACATGAAAATCATTTTGATTTTCAGTACACAGGAAATGCTTCATTTCCTTATGTTTGATAGTGCGTGCGACATTCACTTTGTTTAGTCCCACTAAAAAGAGAATAATTTTAGAAATCAATTGATCATTCCAGTCCAGTTTCAAGAAAATATTGTAAAGCACCAAACATATTTGTAAATCTATACTCTGTTATATTTTGTGGTTTAATTTGTTCAACAATTCTTAAGTAATGATATGTAAAAGCACATCTTTCTGATTGACTAATATCATCTTCCGGAACATTTGGACCAAGCCCCTCAGCAACAGAACCCATCATTCCATCTGGTGCCCAGACTCTTCGAATATGTTCCAATGCCATTTGCGTTCCTGGCCAAATTAACTTTGGATCTATTTCATGAAGTGGTTTGATATCACTAAGTTCTCTTGGGCTTAAACGAAAATCTGTTCGATGAACCCGTCCTAAATAAACATGACAATCAAAACGAACCCCAGGTTTTTGATCATTATAATCATAAAAAAATCCTAAATCAAGTATGTCTGTGATATCACCAGGATTAAAATCTCGTGGATATACTAATCGGCCTGGATCAAATTTTTGCGCTTTACCAGGATAATCTACTTGTGCTGAAAATGCTTCTTCACAAAACTCACGACATGCTGTTCCACCAATATATTCTAATCCTTGAGCTTCAGCATATCTATCTGCTACTTTTGGAAGAATAGCTCCACCTAAATGTCTTTTCCATTGTCTAACTTCAAAAGGAGAAACTAATCCTTGTTGTTGATCAGTCTTTCCACCAATAGCTCCATACATTCCTTTTTTTGGCTCTGTATTTCTTTGTCCAAGCCAAATAGTTGATCCAATAACTGGAAGTAAGAATGCGACATCCACTATTTTTTCTGGTAGTGTCATTTTTCTATCCATAATTTAGGCAAAACCTTAAATCACCTTCTCTCATAACTCACAAAAGAATAATTAACTCCAGAACTTGTTCTACGAGCTTCATTATTAACAAGGTTCCAATCATTTTGGCTAAATGGTGGGAAACAAAGTCCATCACTTCCAAAGTCTTTATCGATGACTGTAAGTTCCATTCTATCAACTAACCAGTCATACCTTAAACTCTCTTGATACACTTCAAGACCACCAAGTATACAAATTGGAAGAAAACTGCATCTTTCTAACGCTTCTTCTAAAGAACTAACCTTTGCTGCGCATTTGTGTTTTGTTTCAAACATTGGATCACGACTCATAACAACAATTTGCGAATTCCATTTAGTAAGAATAGGATCCCCAGGCACAGCACTAATTTCTTCATAGGTTTTACGACCCATAATAACAGATCGCCATTTGATTTTTTCACGTAAATGTCTAATATCATCTCTAACAAGTTCACAGCAATCAGGATCATTTTTCCATGGAATCCCTTCATGTGTTGCAAAGAGTCTATTGGCAGCATATGCTGCAATAAGAATAACTTGACTTTCTTTATACATTACGAATCGCCCCTGTAAGTTTTAATGAATCAACTGTTCCTCGAATTGTTTTCAAAATATCTCCAACAAGGTATAAACTTCCAGTAACAAGAATAAAACCATCATGTCCAACTATTTTGCGTGCAAGAAGAACTGCCTTATCAAATTCACAAACTTCAACTTGAGAGAACAATGGTTTAGCAATTGCAAATAATTCTTCTTTTGGAATTCCTCGATGAGAAGCTTGTGTAATAATAATATGATTAAAATATGAAGAGAGTTTTTTTAACATCCATCCTACATCTTTCCCTGAGGAAATTCCAATTATACAAACTGATTTACGGTTTTTTCCTAAATGCAAAAACAACTCATCATTGTGACTTGCTAAAAACTGATCCAACGCTTTAATTCCAGATGGATTATGAGCTCCATCAAAAATAATTAGTGGTTTTTGTGAATAGACTTGTAAGCGTCCATCCCACTTAACTAATTTAAGACCTTGCTTTACAGCTTCAATTGAAATTTGAACTCCTTGTTTTTTAAGAATTTCAACAGTTTTAATTGTAGTAAGAGCATTTTCTATTTGATGTTCACCAAGTAAAGATAAATTATACTCATTTCCACCAGTCAAAAAACACTGACCTGATAAAGTACTATCAATTAGTTTATATTCCTTATCAACAAAAAACAACTCTGAATTATTCTCCAAACAAACATTTCGAAACAATTCTTGCAGATCAGAATTATTTTCACCACAAACAACAGGAACATTTTCTTTGATAATTCCAGCTTTTTCAAGAGCAATTTCTTCAAGTGTCTCACCAAGAATTTTTGTATGATCAAAATCAATTGAAGTAATAACAGATACAATTGGTGTAACTACATTTGTTGCATCAAGTCTACCACCAAGTCCAACTTCCAAAATAACATAATCGACTTTTTGCTCTGCAAAATATGAAAACGCAACTGCTGTTGTAAATTCAAAGAATGTTGTTTCAGAGTCAGCAACTGTATTTTTAATTTCAAGTGTCAAACGCTTCAATTCATTATCCGAAATTTCTTCACCATTAATTTTGATTCTCTCATTAAATGCTTCTAAATGTGGCGAAGTATACAATCCAACTTTATAGCCAGCTGCTTGCAAAATAGATGCGAGCATTGAACAAACAGAGCCTTTGCCGTTGGTTCCTGCTACATGAATTATTTTGAACTTCTTTTCTGGATGACCAAGAAGTTCACAAAACTTCTCCATTCTATCAATACCTAATTTTATCCCAAAATGCTGTAGATTAAAGAGGTATTCAACGGGATCAAAGTCCGATACAAGAGAATTTACCATAATTACTCGAAAAATAAGACTTTTATAAAAGAATATAGGCTAGTAACACAAATTATTCATTGATACAAATGATTGGGAGGTAAAGACTCTTCTGGGATAAGATCTAGGTAATTTCTTGCAGGCATTCTTGGATGATTATGCGCATAGCTATTATCACCACCTAAACCTAACACCTCAAGATCATGTAAAAGTCTATCTGCTGCAAGGGAATACCCTGAATCAGGTGAAAAGCTTGAAGTACCGACAGAGTGATTTGTAATCCAAACATAATTAAATAAACCTAAGGCCCCAGCAATTCCTATGTCTGGAAATTCAGCAACTATATCTACCAAAGTACTAATAATTTTTTCTTGAGAACCTGTTAATCCTCCCATAACAAAGGTATTTTTTAAGATTGTATTTAAACATTTCACTATATTAAACTCAACAACAACAATCAATATAAACCTTAAACCTCCCAAAATATCTTGGGTGGTAATTAAATGGATGAGTATGTAAATCAAGAGGAATTTTCTCAAAAACCTTCAAATTCAATAAGAAGCATGCCTGAAGAAAAAAACCTAATTACAACCAAAACTTTTGGGCCAACTCTTGAACAAAGAGAATTCACAGAAGACGAAAGAACAGTACTTCTTCATTTCTTTACAAATATAGACCAGAATATTTATGCTGCAACAGATGCGATGCCTAACACTCTTTGGGCTTTGCTTGAAGGTGGATATTCAAGAGCACAAGAAAGTATGCGTATGCGTTTTCTTCAAATTTTCGAAGATATGAAAAAAGATCTTCAAAAAGGAAAAATTCACAGTGATGAAAGTATTAGCCTTCGAGATTTCGCAGATAAAATTCGAAATGGTGACTCACTCAACCTAAGATATTTCCTTCAAAAAGCAGAGAGATTCATGCGTAAGTGGGCAGTTCAGTATGGTCATGATTCTCTTAAAGATTCAGATGTCTTAAGATTCGCAATTGAAAATGTAACACAACTAGCAACATGTCCAATTGAAGAAGCAAGACTTGGTGCGTATCAAGAAAAATCAACAAGATATGTTCCATTTAGTCGTGATCATTTAGTTGTTCCAACTGATCTAAAAGAATTTGAAGGAGAAATTAGAAAGTGGAATAACTTACTAATAGATTCGTATGAAAAATCAAAAAAAGATGTATCTGAATTTATTGCAAAAAAATTAGACAAAAGCACATTCAAATCAGAAGCTGCATTTAATAGAACAGTTAACGCAAAGACATTCGATATTGTAAGATACTTTCTTCCAAGTACAATACTAACATCGCTTGGAGTTGTATGGCCAACAAGAGAAGCTGAACGTCATATCTCAAGATTAATATCTGATGAAAAAGAAGAGATTAGAGTAATTGGTTATGCACTTTTAGAAGAGGGAAGAAAAATTTCTCCAGGGTTACTTAATCATGTTAATGTGAATGAATTTCAACAAAAAAGAAATGCAAGAATGAGTACTCTTATTGAAAAGATAAATCTTACAAAGAAAACAAGAGTTAATTCAAGAGATGAAGATGCAGTTAAATTAATTTCAATAGATTGTGATACTGAAGAAAAAATTGCAGCAGCGATACTTTTTGAACATAACAAAGAAGCTCATAGCTTCGCTGAATACCTCTCAATTTGTAAACAAATGCCATTAATTGTTGAGCCGATTATTACAGCATATTTAATGGATAGAAATAAATTTGATGCATTTCCAATTGCAACAGAACTTGGGAACATTCTTTTTGAAGTTACAATGGACTATGGTGGATATCGTGATCTAAAAAGGCACAGACGTAATCTTCTACTAACAGCACCATTAACAACAGAATTAGGATTTGAGTATCCTGAGTTTGTTGAAGAGGAAGAAGGATTAATGAAAGTAAAAGAAACTATTGAATTTTGTGCAAAAAGAACAGAAGAATTATTTCAAAAAATAAAAGAAAAATATCCTCACCTAGCGCCATATATCGTTATGTTTGTGCATAAGCAACAATTCATTTGGCAAATGGATCCAAAACAATTAGCGTATGTAACAGAACTTAGATCAACTTCTGCTGGACATTGGTCTTATCGTGATATCGCTCAACGTATGTTCAAATTAACAAAAGAACATCTTCCAACATTAAGTAAATTTATGAGAGTAGATATGTCGGATGGTGATGAAGGGAGAAAAAAACAAGAAGAAAAAACTGTTGAAAAACTAGAGAAGTTAGGTGGGGACACAAGTAAAGTCACATTTTAAGATTAGGAGAAATATGATGCAAACAGAAACTAAAGAACAAGACCTAAATGATCAAATAAAGAAATCTCCATTAGAAATACAAGATTCAGAAGTATTCAAACTTATCCAAAATGAAACAGAGCGTCAACAAACAAAATTATCAATGATCCCATCTGAAAATTTTTTCAGTAAATCCGTAAGAGAAGCCGTGGGAAGTGTTTTAGCACATAAATATGCCGAAGGGAATATCAATAAAAGGTATTATGAAGGAAACCAATATATTGATGCAATTGAACAATTGACAATAGAGAGAGCAAAAAAAGCGTTCAATCTTCCAGAGAATTGGTCTGTAAATGTGCAAACTCTTTCAGGTTCCACTGCAAATCTAGCTGTCTACCTTGCTCTTCTAAATATTGGAGATTATATCATGGGGATGTATCTTCCAGATGGTGGTCACCTCTCACATGGGTGGAGTTATACACCAAAACAACCAGCGGATCCAAATAAAACAGTGTATTATGGTGGGAAACAAAAAGTAAACATTTCCAGTAAAATATTCAATACTATTTCTTACAAAACTGATCCAAAAACACAAATGTTTGATTATGATGAAATTGAGAGAATTGCAACTCTGCAAAAGCCAAAACTCATTATTACTGGTGGTACTGCGTATCCAAGAGAAATAGATTACAAACGCATGAAACAAATCGCACAAAAAGTTGGAGCTTACTATCTAGCTGATATAGCACATGAAGCAGGTTTAATTGCAGCAGGTGCAATGAAAAGCCCAGTTGGGATTGCTGATGTTGTGACTATGACAACGCACAAGACGCTAAAAAGTGGTCGTGGAGCATTAATTCTAGCTCATGAAGACATAATTAAAAAAATCAACAAAGCAGTGCTTCCAGGTCTTTTGGGTGGACCATTCAATCATCAAATCGCAGGAATTTGTGTGGGATTAGAAGAAACACAAACTAATGAATTCAAAGAATACGCTGTGCAAACAGTAAAGAATGCACAGCATTTATGCAAAGAACTTTCAAAATATGGATTTAAAATTGTAAGTGGTGGAACTGACAAACATTTGGTACTAATTGACCTCAGAAACAAGCCACTAATTGGAAAAAAGTTTGCAAAAGCACTTGATCACGCAGGTATTGTTGGAAATTATAACACTATTCCGCAAGAGACACGTTCTCCATTAAGTCCATCTGGTTTACGTCTTGGAACCCCATGGATTACAATGCGTGGAATGAAAGAAGAAGAGATTACACAGATCGCAGAGTGGATTAATCAAGTAATGTTAGCATCAAGCCAGTATAAAGATATGAAATTAAAAGAATTCAACACTGCAGTGCAAGCAGACATAAAGATTCAAACAATTCAAGGGGCAGTAAGAGAACTTTGTAAACAATTCCCCCTTGATGTGTAACTAAAAACAACACAATTAAAATTATTTGCGCGTAGGTCCACTTGCCGGACTGAAGAAAAAAATGTATCAACCTCCTACGAACATTTTGTTGCACACAGTTGCACAAAATCAAAGTGAGTAGGAAAAAAGTAGCCCGGCCTGACCAGTGTGAATAATTTAGATAAAATATTTAACAATAAAGAGGACAAAAAAAAATGGAACAAAAATATTCAGGAACATTCACAGTAATAGATGGACTTGATGGTATTGGCAAAGGTACAGTTCAAGCTGCAATAATTAATTACATTAAAAAGAAAAAATTACGTATTTTAGATTTACATGATTATTGGAATAAACATCACATCCACCCAGAGTTTATGCATAAAATGGAAGGTGGAGAAAAAAATCCATTCTATGTTGATCTTGATTCATTTGATGTTCTTGTAACTTCAGAACCAACTAGAGCAGGAATAGGTAGAATGATTAGAAGAGAAATCACAGCAGATAACAAAAGACAATATTCTGCACACATGACTGCAAGAATGTTTGCAGCTGACAGAATGACATTTTACAAACGTGTAATTTTACCGGCATTAAAAAATGGTAAACATATTATTCAATCTAGATCAGTTTCAACTTCTATTGTATATCAACCAATGCAAGAGCTTTTGCCACATGAACCTGCTCTACCAATGAAAACTGTTCTTAAAATTGAAGGAAACGATTTTGCACTTAATAATGCACCAAATCTTCTTATCATTCCAACAATAAGTAATGTTGAAGAATTAATGGAACGTCTTGGTGCACGTGAGAAGAAAGATAATTGTGAATTTGAAACTGCCAAATTTCAAGGAAAGATTAAACCCTTGTATGAGAGTGAAAAACTCAGGTATATCTTTGAGAGCAGAGGTTGTAAAGTTGCATATCTTGATGCAGGGATTTCTGTAGTTAAAACAGAAGAACAAGCTGTGGAGATATTTAAGGAAACCTTCCCAAACATATAAAATATATAAATAGAGGCCATTTTTCAGCCCTTTATGCCAGCACAATTTACTATATTAGAAGGTCTTGTTGTAGTGCATTATGACAATCTTTT
>CAYTOG010000001.1:0-54270 GCA_964439765.1 uncultured Methanosarcinales archaeon | reverse complement strand
CTGATTTTAGATCCATTTTATTTACCTATTTTTATTTGTGCTACCAAAGGTGCACCTCTTTGGGTTCTATCCTTTTGTAAAAGATAGTTTGGGACGTTTGGAATTGTTCTGATAACTGATTTTAGATCCATTTTATTTCACCTCGATTAAAATAGTGCTCCTTTAAGTGCAGACCGGATGGGGTTTTCTGCATCATATTGTATAAGTGGGACAACTGACTTAAGCAACAATTTCAACTTTGCAACATTTTCGGCCATAGTTTGAATAACTTTTTCTGCGCTCACTTCTTCACCTTCGCGCCAAACATCATAATCAGTTACCATTGAAATGTTAGCATAGGGAATCTCTGCTTCTCGTGCTAAACAGGCTTCTGGAACTAAAGTCATACCAATAATTTCTGCGTTCCATGAACGAAATAAGTGGGATTCTGCTTTAGTAGAGAAACGTGGCCCTTCAATAACAACACAAGTTCCAGTAGAATGAACTGGAAGTTGGAGTTCTTTAGAGGTATTGATCAGAAGATTTCGAAGAGATAAACAAAATGGGTCCGCAACAGAGATGTGGCAAACTTCACTGCCTTCGTAAAATGTTTGTGTGCGCTTAGTTGTTCTATCAATAAATTGATCACTAATAACAATGTCTCCTGGTTTATATCCTTCTTTGAGTGATCCAACAGCAGTTGCACCAATGATATGTGTGCAACCAATCTGCTTCAATGCAGCAATGTTCGCAGCGTATGGTACGTGAGTTGGATTAATCCCATGGCCTGGACCATGCCTGGAAATGATTGCAACATTAACTCCTGAAATTTTACCAAGAGAAATTTCGCTAGATGGTTTGCCCCATTTAGTCTCAACGAGAACAGTTGTTCTGTTATCAAGAATATCTGGGCTATCAATGCCCGATCCACCAATGATACCTATTTTTATTTCCATTTATTTCAACACTCCTTGAATTAATGTCTCTGGATTAATTCCTCGCATGTGCACTCCTTTTTGTTCAATCACTTTTCTAGCAAGCGTCGCTCCAAGCGTAGCTGCTTTTAGAAGTGGCCAATGATGTGTAAATCCATACAACAAACCAGCAGCGTAACTATCACCAGCCCCAGTTGTGTCAACGGCAGTTGCAATAACTGCTGGAACTTCAATAACTTCACCATTGTATCGAATAAGGGAACCTTCTTTTCCAAGTTTAACAGCAGCAATTGTAAGATTTTCAGGTAATGCAAGCAATGCTTCTTTCTCTTCAAGACCAGTAAATTCTTTTGCCTCAAGTTCATTCATGAAAACAATGTCAACACGAGATTGAACTAACTCCATAAAAAATTCTTTGTTACGGCGAATGAGGGCAGGATCAGAAAGATCGAGTGAAACAAGTGTGTTGTGTTTTTTAGCAAGATCAATTGCGTGAAGAATAGCGTCTTTAGTTTGCCCTTCAAGTTGGTATCCTTCTAAGTGTAACACTTTGCTTTTAGCAATATCTTCTTCAAGGATGTCTTCTTTTGCAAGATGCACAGAAGCACCAAGATGCACAGAAAAGGTTCTTTCGGAATCAGGAGTTATGAATGTAAGTGCGTGTCCAGTAATTGCTGAATGTCCGTTGATATTACTTTGAACGCCTTTTTTTTCCATCTCTTGAACATACGTGTCTCCATGATCATCTTGTCCAACTTTACCACAAAGAACAACGTGGCCTCCGAAGAGTGCAAGTCCTTTAAGTGTGTTAGCAACTGAACCTCCTGGAACAACATCGATTGTCAAATCTTTTTCTTGCATAGTGGCGAGTGTTTTTTTTGCAGTATCGTGGTCAACTAAATGCATTTCACCTTTTTTTAAGTCAAAATCAACAAGTGTGTTATCATCAACCTCTATCAAGAGATCCATCAAAGCGTTTCCAATTCCCATTACATCAATTGTTTTGTTCATAGTATTTCCTCAAACTCTTTTTCATTGTGATCAATTTATGTGTTACGAATATTAATGATTAAATAATAATAAAAAAAACAAAAAAATCTCAACCTAATACCTATAATGTTCTGACTTATATGGTCCACCTTTTGGAACACCAAGATAGGAAGATTGTGAATCAGTCATAACTTCTAGCTTTACACCTAATTTAGACAAATGGAGTCTAGCAACTTCTTCATCAAGAATCTTGGGAAGAACGGTAACACCAACTGTGTGTGGTTTCGTCCATAGTTCAATTTGCGCAAGCACTTGATTTGTAAATGAAGCACTCATAACAAAAGATGGGTGTCCTGTTGCACAACCTAAATTCACAAGCCTGCCTTCAGCTAGAACATAAATCTCACGGCCATTAGAAAAAGTGTATCTATCATATTGTGGTTTAATTTCATCGCGCACGGCCCCACTACTACCATTTAACCAAGACATATCAATTTCGTTGTCGAAGTGTCCAATGTTACAGACAATTGCTTGATCTTTCATTGCGTTAAAATGCCGACCAACAATGATATCTTTATTCCCTGTTGTGGTAACAAAAAGGTCTCCGATCTGAACGGCTTCATCCATTGGTTTAACTTCGAATCCTTCCATAACTGCCTGAAGAGCATTAATTGGATCAATTTCAGTAACAATCACTCTGCAACCATATCCTTTAAGTGACTGCACACAACCTTTACCGACATCACCGTAGCCTGCAACAACAGCAACTTTTCCTGCGAGCATAACATCGGTTGCTCGTTTGATTCCATCAACAAGGCTTTCACGGCAACCGTATAAGTTATCGAACTTTGATTTGGTAACAGCGTCATTTACATTGATTGCGGGAATTTTTAATTCTCCTTTCTCGAGCATTTGATACAGGCGGTGTACACCAGTTGTAGTCTCCTCACTAACGCCTTTCATTGATGCAAGAGTACGAGAGAAGAATGTAGCATCTTTAGCTAGAACTTCTCTAATTTGAATATTCACTTGTGCTACTTCCTCATTACCTTCATCGTTATCAAGGATTGATGGATTAACTTCAGCAAGTGCACCACGGTGGATAAAGAGAGTAGCGTCTCCACCATCATCAACAATCATTTCAGGACCACTTCCATCGGGCCAGACAAGTGCTTTTTTAGTGCACCACCAATATTCAGGAAGTGTTTCTCCTTTCCATGCAAAAACTGGAACACCAGATTTCGCGATTATTGCAGCTGCATGATCTTGCGTAGAAAAAATATTACAACTAACCCATCTAACATCTGCGCCAAGTTTTACTAATGTTTCAATGAGAACCGCAGTTTGAATAGTCATGTGCAATGAGCCCATAATCTTAGCACCAGCGAGTGGCTTAGATCCAGAATATTTTTCACGAAGGGCCATCAAACCAGGCATTTCTTTCTCTGCTATAGTAATTTCTTTGCGGCCCCAATCAGCAAGGGAGATGTCTTTCACTTTGTAATCTGTATTTGTGTTATTTTCTTGTTCATTATTATTCATATTCATTTGTGTTCACCTTTTCTTATATTTTTACTTTTATTTAATCCATATTATATAGATACATCTAATGCGCAAGCAGAAATATAGTACTGTACTATTTTGTAGGTGAACACCAAAGAGGGACATTCAGCAAAGCCAAATATCTCTTTACGAGCAACTAGTGCTTGCTAATATTAGCAGCGCAGCAGAAGCTATATAAAGATTTAGGCTAAGAAAGAGATTATGTCAAAAGAACAGATAAATCCAGGAGATTCTGTAGAAATTCTTCTAAAAAACAAACATAAGGAATCTGGCCTTGTAATGCCCAGCAGTAGAGAAGATATTATTCTAATAAAACTTTCAACAGGTTATAATGTGGGTTTTGAAAGAAGTGATATTGAAGAAATAAAAATCAAAAAGAAAGAAAAATCACACAAAAAAGTAACAGAAGAAGTCCAAATACCAAAAAACAAAGCGTTACCAACTATTTCTATTTTACATACTGGTGGAACAATTGCAAGTAAAGTAGATTATAGAACGGGTGGCGTTGTTACTTCGTTTACACCAAGAGATCTTATTGCACTATTTCCTGAGTTAAAAACTATTGCAAATATTGATTCAGAATTGATAGCACAAATGTGGAGTGATGATTTAAGATATATTCATTATCTTAAAATTGCAAGAGCAATTGAAAAAAAAATAAAGAAAGGAACAAATGGAATTATTATTGGTATAGGAACAGATAATTTGGCAGTTGCAGCAGCAGCAGTAGCATTCATTGTTGAAAAAACCCCAGTGCCAATTATTTTTGTAGGTTCTCAAAGATCAAGTGATAGGGGTTCAGCCGATGCTGCAATGAATTTAATTTGTGCAGCAAAGTTCATCACAAAAACAGATTTTGCAGGAGTTGCAATTTGTATGCATGGTTCAGCTGAAGATGAGTATTGTAATATTCTTCCTGCAACAAAAACATATAAACTTCATTCTAGCAGACGTGACGCCTTCCAAGCAGTAAACAATGAATCAATTGCAAGAGTATATTACAAAGAAGACAAAATAACATTCACTTCCGAAGATTATTCAAAAAAATCAAAAGAAGAATGCATAATCAAAGATTATATGGAAGAGAAAGTTGGCGTTCTTAAAATTCACACAAATATGTTTGTAGAACAATTTATGGCGTTCCGAAGATTCAAAGGGTTAATTTTGGAAGGAACAGGTCTTGGTCATACTCCTATTCATGTGCCAACAAAAGGTTGCGAAGAACATGAAAAAATTAAAGAAGAGATTAAGCAATTAGTTAAAGGTGGGACAGTAATTGTAATGACAACCAGTTGTTTGTTCGGATCAGTTAATATGAATGTTTATAGTAAAGGAAGAGATCAATTAGAAATAGGAATTATCAGTGGTAAAGACATGCTCGCAACAACAGCCCAAGTAAAACTAGCATGGCTTTTAGCAAATGAACCTGACAAAGAGAAAGTCAAAGAATTAATGCAAACAAATTTGCGTGGAGAGATCAACGAGAAGTTAAAATACACAAAAGATTTTATATCATAAGACTTATTACTTTTACTAAGCTACTTTGGATCAAAAGAACTTGTTTCTCTGTAGCAAAGGGGTGGCAAAAATGCAAAAAGGACAAATGTTCATAATTCTTATAACACTAAGCTTGTCAATTATACTAACATCTTGTGGTTCTGTTCCAGCAGAACTTCAGTGTGATGTCGATGCAGATTGTACTGCAGCAGTTTGTTGTCATGCAAGTGATTCTGTAAACATTGATAACGCGCCAGATTGTAGTGGAATACTTTGTAGTGCAGACTGTCAAGAAGGAACAATGGATTGCGGACAAGCAGCAGCAAAATGTGTAGAAGGTGCTTGTACTGTTGTGAGTGTTGAATAAAAATTCAATAAAAAGTAAGGTAACTAATGAAACAAAAAATGATTGGTGGGCTCAAAGGATTTATGCGTGAGTTAGTCTTTGGAATGGAAGATGGTTTGGTGTCCAATTTAGGGATAGTTCTAGCTGTTTGGGTGGCAACAAGAGATGCACATGTAGTTCTGTTAAGTGGCCTTGCAAGTATGTTTGCTGGAGCTTTGAGTATGAGTGCGGGAGCGTATCTTTCAAGTAAGAGTGTTGGCGAAGTCTATGATGCTGAAGTCACAAAAGCAAAAGAATTAGTGAAGAAAAATCCTAAAAAAGCAAGTAAAGAAATGCGTGCTCTTCTAACAAAGGAACAATTTGATGAAGATGAAATAAATTCAATGATGCGTCACTTTTTACATCACAATAAAGAAACTTTTGCTATTAATTATCTT
Organism: uncultured Methanosarcinales archaeon; assembly: GCA_964439765.1. Taxonomy (GTDB): domain Archaea; phylum Nanobdellota; class Nanobdellia; order Woesearchaeales; family GW2011-AR9. Next base: position 48,523 of record CAYTOG010000001.1, on the reverse strand, counting down.
CAAAAAAAATTACATGTCTCACCTAAAGGGGTGTCACATCCATTTCATGATGCATCAGCCATGTTTATTGCATTTTCGTTAGGGTCTATGTTTCCAATAGTTCCATTCTTTTTTGGAGGATCAATTAGTGTTATGATAATTAGTGCATGTCTTACAATCGCTATGCTATTCGCTGTTGGTGTTGGAAAAAGCACAGTCACTCACAGGAGTTGGATGGTGTCGGGGTTAGAAATAGTGGGTGTTGGTATTGGTGCAGGGGCATTAGGATATGTTGTTGGTGCAATTTTTGGCGTTATTGTGTGATCATTTCTCGTTTTTCTTTCTTCTTAAGATAATTTTATAAAAGAATATCATCAAAATACTTTTCGTGCGAGGGTGGGAGAGTGGTCAAATCCGCAGCCTTGAGGGGGCTGTCCCTTAGTGGGTACGCGTGTTCAAATCACGTCCCTCGCACTTCTTTTATTCTTTAATGAGGTTGAGCGTTAGCGAATGCCTCATGCACTATCAAATGCTGCTGTACTTGGTGGTGTACGTGTGTTCAAATCACGTCCCTCGCACTTTTTTAATTAAAATTTCTTTTCTTATAGCTTATTTTACAAACAACAAACTATTTAAACTCTAAATATCCTATTACTTATTATGACTTCTTGGGAAATTGAATGGCATGTTAAGAGAAAGCCAGATTTACACAAAGCGTTGTTAATTGAAGGGTTACCAGGGATTGCCAATGTTGGAAAAATTGCAGTAGATTTTCTAACACAAGAACTTAAAGCGAAGCATTTAGCAAGTTTTTATTCTCATTCATTTCCACATTCAGTATTCATTAATGAAGATAATTTGGTAGAGGTTCCAAAAATCGAACTTTGGTATAAAAAGTATAAAGATCCAAAGAAAAGAGACATACTTCTTCTTACTGGAGATGTTCAACCAATTGATGAGAGGAGTTGTTACTCATTTTGTGAAGAGGTTATCAAAATAGTAACAGAATTTGGAGCAACTGAAGTTATTACAACTGGTGGTATTGGTTTGCAAGCCCTTCCTGAGCATCCAAAAGTCTATGTAACTGCAAACAATAAAGAATTCTTAAAAAAATTTCAGAAGAAAACACTAAAAGTTGAAACCCAAATATTTGGTGTAGTTGGGCCAATAATTGGTGTTAGTGGAGTATTGCTAGGAGCAGCACAAAGAAAACAAATTAATGCCGCAGCACTTCTAGCTGAGACGTTTGCACATCAAATGTATCTTGGGGTAAAAGGAGCAACAGAGATTCTCAAAGTTTTGAATAAACAGTTCAAATTAAAAATAAAAATCGATAAGATGAGTAAAGAAATTTCTGCGTTAGAAAAAGAAGTTTTGGTTAAGACAAAAGAGTGGCTAGCAGAGCTTTCCAGTACAACACAAGCTGGCGGAAAACTACGTAATAAAGAACAAAGTTATATTGGGTAGGGGACCACATCAGTTGGGTAGCATATTGAGATTTCTCTACAATAATCTTTTTAATATAGTCTTATCTTGAAAATTCTATGAGAGAAATGCTTGATGTATACTCTGTAGAAGGAGAACTAGTTGGTCAAAAAGAAAAAAAAGAATTTCATGAAGAGATGCGCCAAGAGTTTATGATCACAGGGAAAGTATCTTCCCGCCATAAAGATGTTCGATTATTTCTGCTCACTTCTCAAGGGAGAATAATATTACAGAGACGTTCTAAATGGAAAGGTGACAATGCGGGTCTTTGGGATAAAACAATAGGTGGGCATGTAGGTTCTGGAGAAAGTTTTGATCTGACAATGCTCAAAGAGTGCGCAGAAGAGCTAGGAATCCCATCAACTATTGTGAAGGAAGAAGAATTCATACATAGTGTTACAACAACAGATTTACACATTCTCGCAATATTAACAAAAATAAACTTCTTAGATAATTATCAATCCAAAAGAAAAGGACCAGAGGGAAGAATCTGGGTTGAACCAAGCATGACTCAATTTTATTTAGGATATTATGATGGAGCTATTCGTTTCATTGACAAAGAATCATGTGGAATACAAGTATTCTCAAAAGAGGAATTAGAGCAAGAAATTTCTGAACACCCTGAAATGTTTACAGAGGATATTAAGTACATAATGAGAAAATTTAAACACCTTATTAGTCCAATAACAAAACAAGTAAAAGTACTTAACGATTAGAAATAAACAACGATCAAATCAATCCTTTCTCTTCACGAGATGTTTCCTTAACTTCTCTTCGATAAGAAGCATATTTGTCATCAAGAGAAAATTTAGGTGGCTTTGCTTCAACAGTTTTACCTGAACATTTAGGACATAACTGTTTCATAGTATACAAAGAACACGTTTGGCAAGTAAGTATTTTTTTCATGAGGCATCAAAGTCTGCTTTTTCTCTGTTAAATGTGAATGTTGATAGTTTATCCTGGAATTTTCCAAGTATTTTTTCTATGGCAGAAATATCTTTCTCTGCCGTTTTAATTTCTTTATCTGTAAAAGTAAACTTGTATTTTCCTGCTCCAAGATATACTACTTGCATCCCAGAACGCAAATCAGCAATTTTTCTAAGAGTTTTTTTAACTTTTTCAACCCCATTACTCGCGTAAGTGTGAAGTTCAATTTCTCCTCTGAAAGTAGCTATAGGTTCTTTGAATTTTTCTTTCACGGCACCAAAAAGATCTTTGGATAGTTTAGAATCAAAACCAAGATCTTCGAAATTGGTATGGCCAGACACAACATCTTTGAATGCAAGATGAAGGAGAGGATATTCTTTGAAGATAATTTCTGAAACTTTCTTGTATAAATCTTCAGTTTTTTGATTCAGTCTTTTAGCGAGCTTTGCAATAATTTGTTCTGCTTTTAGTTCTTGTTTGATTTCATCAAGTTTTTTGAGGCGCGCACCAGTTCCAACACGACGCAATGATAAATCAATGTGTCCTCGATCTTTTTTCACGCGAAGAACGACACAAACAATCTGTTTACCAATTTTAACATATTCGCGAAGATTTCGAATTCTTCCAGGTGCAATTTCACTAATATGGATCATTCCAGAATCATTATATTCCACCATTTGTGCAAAAACAGAGTTGGGAAATATTTTAGTTACGCGGCATAGAACGAGTTCGCCTTCTTCTGGATATCCTTTTTGTTTGTAAAGCATTGTTAAATACCTTTTCTCTTATGCAAAATGGCTGAATATTTAGCCAAGCTGTACAAGTGTAGTTTAATGGGATCTAAAAGATCTCTAAGACTCGTGCAGAAATTTTACTTTTTCCACCGGTTGGATAGACAAGTTCGCGTGAGCAAACAAGACAAGTAACAACAGTGGAGGCATTTCCAAAGATTGTTTGTTCGTTTTTACACTTTGGACAGCGCACTTTGATAAATTTGGAATGTGTTTCTGTTTTCATTTTTGTATTCCTATATTAATTCTACACGTTTACTTCTGATTCCTTTTGATTGAACGGAACTTTTCTTACAGACTTGGCAAGTGTACCTGAGGTCTGTTTTTTTAGTTGATTTTGCTCCAGTACGTTTAAATTTAGTAATAGCTGGTTTTGAATATCGCCCAAGGGAACCTATTCCTCTAGCAAGACCTCTTCGGCGAGCCCTTACTTTGCTACCTTTACTAAGAGAGCTTGCTGTTTTCCGTTTATTCTGTGCAACTTTGTGTTCAGTGTGTTTACGGCACTTGACACAGAGTCTTTTCTGCATTTTAGGCATCTTCATAATGTTCGTTTGGAAGGCTGCCTGTTTATAAAGCTTTTGGAGGTACAAAGTACCGAGAAAAGTTCAAAAATGCCCCATTTTTGTAAGTTTCTGAGGCCCAACGGGCAGAAGAAAGTTCAGAAATCTTTGATTTCTGTAAGTTTGAAACACAAAGTGGATGCAGAAATATTGAAAATCTTTGATTATCATAGCTTTCTGAGGCCCAACGGGCAGAAGAAAGTTCAGAAATCTTCAATTTTTGTAAGTTTCCAATTATCTGTGGGCCAAAAATAGGTGTAGAAATTGGAATTATAAAGAAAAATCACAATTTAGCAAGTGCAGAATCAATTTTTTTTGGATTAAACCCTACAATGATATCTGAACCTATATGGAGGACAGGTGTTCCAATTTGAGCACTTTTATCAATCATTTCTCTGCGAGCAGGTTTATCCTCTGTAAGATCTTTTTCTTCAAAACCAATTTTTTTCTTTTTTAAGTAGGCCTTTGCCTTAGTTGACCATTCACAAGTTGGTGTAGTATAGATTATAACTCCCATTATTAATTCATTTATCTACTTCTTTTTATTACTTGTGATTGTCTTGCAGTCTATACTTCTGCAAACAAATATAAACCAAGAAAAGATCATAAAAAATATGAGGAGATTTGGAGAAACGCTAGTGCATGTGTACTTATTTATCGCATTAGTGAATGGGGCAATGGGTCTTGTAGATGTAGTCTCAAATATTCTTGGTTGGCAGCAAACATGGTTTACAGTTTTTTCAGGTCTTTTCGCAATGATTCTTTTTGTTGCCACATTTTTCTTTGTAGCCCTTTTCCGGCATTATAAGGCACCACATGTGTATTACATTTTACCGTTGTATTATGTTCTAAGCTACGCCACTCTGAGTGTATTTGCTTTAATAATTTCATTAAAGGGGATTGCATGGGCTTGGATTCCAACATTTTTCTTGAGTGTAGCATTTTTGTCAAGTAGTTTTGAAATTATTTTTGCAAGTGCTATGCTTGGAAGGATTTCTTCTCTTAAAAGAAATGTCAAAAAAGGAGTGCATAAATTAAGTCTGTAAAAAACTTCCAAAATAGACGTTTAAATTACTTATTTCTTGATTCAAGAAATTTTTTGAGCTCCTTAAGAGCAAGGAATCTATGGCTAACAGCATTTTTCTCTTCAATAGTCATTTCTGCAAATGTTTTAGAAGTCCCTTTGGGTTCAAATATGGGGTCAAAGCCAAAATCACTTTTGCCTCTAGGCATAACAATTGTGCCATCAATTATTCCCTCAAAAAAATGCATTTCTGTACCGTTAAAATATCCAATTGTACAAATAATTTTTGCTCTATGATCTGAAGATAAATGCACTGAGCGAACCCTGTCTTCCTCTGGAATAGAATTATTCCACCATTTTACAAGTGGTCCTGGAAAACCATTAAATGAAGAAATGCATAAAGAAACGTCTTCACAAAAAAGTGGTCCATTGTGTTTTAACATTGCTTGCTTTAATTTGTGGGCAATAATCTCTTTTGAATCCATGGATTGAATTTCATCTAAATCAAAATTCACTTGTTCAATATCTTGCAATACTTTTTTTGCTTCAGAAAATTTATGCACATTTCCAGTGATAAAATATAATGCCATTTTCTACATCTCTTCAGGAGCTTCAATTCCAAGAAGTTTTAGACCATTAGATAACACTTGTCGAACAGAATCAACTAATAAGAGTCGAGCTATCATGAGGTCTTTATCTTCAACCAAGACTTGTTCTGCATGATAAAATTCGTTAAATAATTGTGAGAGTTCTAATACGTACTGGGCAATTAAGTATGGCCGATATTTCAAAGCAGCTTCAGATACTGTATTTGTATACTTTGAAAGCTTCAATAAAATTTGTTTCTCTGTATCAGCATCAAGTTTTGAAAAATCAACAGAAGAATTAATCTTCTTAACTATTGGCCCTGCTTTCCGTAAAATACTTGATGCTCTTGCGTGAGCATATTGGACATATGGCCCGGTGTCACCATGTAAATCTAAGGCTCTCTCCCAATCAAAAGTCATTCTTCGATGAGTTTCTTTAATTTGCATAGAAAATTTTAACGCAGCAAAAGAAATCATTTTTGTTCGCTTCTCAATTTCAGAGTCATCAAGTGCTGGATGCCTTTCTTTAACTTCTGGACGAACTCTATCCATCATTTTAGAGAATAAGTCAGCATAGAGTACCATTGTGCCAAGACGAGAACTCATCTTCCCTTCAGGAAGATTTACAAGCCCATAACTGATATGAGTAGACTTACCTGCCATGGGGGACTCCATAAGTTCATATGTTTTGAAAACTTGTTTGAAAAATAATTCTTGTTCAGAACCAACAACATGTAGGCTTTTATCAAAATTAAACTCTTTTTGTTTAATTGTAGCAAGGCCCATTTCTTTTCCTTGATATGTGGGGTATCCTTTGCTTGTGAGGCCAACATAAATATTCAAACCAAATTTTTCTAAGTTAACAATAATCGCACCATCACTTTTTTCTGCAATATTTTTAGCGATTAATTCATCAAAGATTTTTTTACCAGGAACTTCACATTCACTTTCAAAATATAATCTATCAAATTTCACGCCGAACTCTTTGTAAAAGACTTCAAAATCATCAAGGCACCATCCTCTTGTTTTTTTCCCAGAGGGCTTCAATTTTTGGGTCACTATGTTCATATAATTTTTTTTGTAAGCTCCCTGATTTCTTCTTCTGCGTTTGCATCGCCTTTGTTTGCAATACTTACTTTTGAATATAATTTTCCAAGCCAAATTCCTTTATCTCCTGTTGGTTCTTTAAGTTCATTAGCAAATTTTTGGTAACCCCAAATACACTTAGCAACATGTGGACCAATATCTCCTTGATAATTTGTTCTAAGTATGTTATAACCTGAGAACTCTAAAATATTTGCAAGAGCTGACCCAATAGAGATATTCCGTAAATGTCCAATATGCACACCCTTATGTGTGTTGGCATGAAAAAATTCAACCATGATTGTTTCTTTTTTTGTGGTGCCAGCGCCATACTTCTCTTTTCTTTTCCAAATTGCCAAAAGAGTTTCTTTTGCAAGCAGTTCTTTATCTAAATAAAAATTCAAATAAGGGCCAACAACAGCAACTGAACTAATCCACTCAGGGAGTGTTAATTCTTTTTTTAATTTGTTCGCAGCGTCTTTTGGAGAGATTTTCCAAATAGGAGCTAATTTAAAACAAGGGAATGCAAAGTCACCAAGCCTAGGGTCAGGAGGAATAGAAATTTGTTGTGCAACATCTTCACTAGAAAGCTTAGTCTCTGAAGATAAAAGTGTAATTAACTTCTCTTTAAAATTCATAGTAATACTAGTTCAGAAATTGTATAAAAGAGTTGTGGTTAAGAATATAGTTAATTATTTTTTCTTTCGAGTGCCGCGAGACTTTCTAATTCCACTCTTCTTAATCGGTTTTTTCTTTTTTCCAACTTGTTTTTTCTCACTACCATAACCTCTTAATATCACTCGGAGCCGCTCAAGTTCAGGTTCGCTAAGACTGCGTGATTTTAAAAATTCAACATCACCATGTAGTTCTTTGAGCATCTTCACTTTTTTTCTCTCAAAATATAATCTCACCAGAACGAGAATAAGATAAAGTCCAAAAATCCCTCCAAGGAGCCAACTTAGCCATTCAAGGATTGGTGCAACTTTTTCTACAAATTCTTCAAGGAGCAATTGCACAGCAGCTGGCAAATTATCTGATGGAATGTCTGAGAGTGCCATGTTAAAAAAGAAAGTTTGTACGTATTTAAGGGTTTGGTATAGGTAAATACTATCACAATTCAAGTCATTGGCGCGTTAGCCCATTGCCGGACTGAAAAAATTAAGGAGTGAACTTCAAGGAGCATTTTGTGCTGTAAAGCAGTGCAAAATCAAGGCGAACTTGAAAAAAGTGGCCCGGCCTGGCTTTGCGCTATCATGACTTGAAGAACTTTAAAATAAACAAAGAATATAAATAGAAATAGAGGTGAATATACCAGTAATGAAAACAGATAAGGAGCTAAAAAAGGAATTAAAAGCAAAAGCTTCAAAAAATCCAGATGAGTACTATGCAACTAGTGTTCTAAGGAGTGAAGGTTTTCATAGATCTAATTGTATTAAATGTAATTTATTCTTTTGGTCAACTGATAAAAAGAGAATCATTTGTGGAGATAATGGTTGTGTTGGAACTTTCAGTGTAGCAGGAAATACTCTATGTAGTAAAAAACTCTCATACATTGATGTGTGGAATTCATTCAAAGGACATTTTGAAAAGCGAAATTACAAGGCAATAAAACGTTATCCTGTTGTTGCCAGATGGAATCCAACAATAGATTTTACAATAGCAAGTATTGCAGCATTTCAACCATTTGTGATAGCAGGGGTTGTAGAACCTCCGGCAAAACGTTTAGTAATCCCTCAATTTTGTTTGAGGTTTGTTGATATTGATAATGTAGGAATTACTGGATCTCATTGTACTGGTTTTGTAATGATTGGTCAGCACCAGTTTGTAAAGCCAGAAGAGTGGGATCAAGAAAAAGCATTCAAAGACATTTATGATTTTTTAATTGAAACATTAGGTTTAGACAAAAATGAACTTGTACTTCATGAAGATGCTTGGGCTGGTGGGGGAAATTTTGGTCCATGTATGGAATTTTTCGCAGCAGGTTTAGAATTATTTAATCAAGTGTATATGATGTATGAGCAATTGCCAAATGGAGAAACAAAAGAACTTAGTCAAAAAGTTTTGGATATGGGCCTTGGGATGGAGAGGATCACATGGTTCAGCCAAGGTACAGCAAATATGTATGAGGCAATTTTTCCAATAACACTCGGAAAAGTAAGAGAGAGAATCAACATTGATTATGATATTGACCTTTTTAGTAAATTTAGTGTATATGCTGGAAACCTTAACGTTGATGAAGTAGAAGATATCGCTATAGCATGGGATAATGTTGCAAAAAAAATAGGAATAGAAAATGGAAACAAACTGAAAATCCAAATTATGCCAATGGTTGCTGCATATGCAATCACTGAACATACAAGGGCATTGCTTGTAGCACTTGCCGATGGTCAGCTTCCAAGTAACAGTGGTGGTGGTTATAATCTCAGAGTAATTCTAAGACGTTCTTTATCATTCATTGACAAATTTAAATGGGATATTAGGTTAGAAGAAATAGCAAGATGGCATGCAGAGGAACTCAAAGGATTATTTCCAGAACTTTTAGAAAATATTGAAGATGTTGTTAAACTGTTGAAAGTAGAGAACAGAAAATACACTGAATCAAAGAAGAATGCAGCATCAATCCTTGAAAACATTTCTTTCAAAGAAATGACTACAGACAAATTAATAGAACTTTATGATAGTAATGGTGTTACACCAGAACTGGTGAAAGAGTATGCAGTAAAGAATAATCATAAGGTAAATGTCCCTGAAAATTTTTACATGCTTGTAGCAGAGTTGCAAGAAAAAAGAGCACAGAAGAAAAATACCATTCAAGAAAAAGAGAAGATTTTAGATGAACAAACCCTAAGTGCAATAAAAGAGACAGAAATATTATACTATAATGACTGGAACATTCCAAAATTCACTGCAAAAGTTCTTTTTGTTGAAGGAAAAAAAGTAATATTGGATAAGAGTTATTTCTACCCCACATCAGGTGGACAAGAACATGATAATGGAACAATTAGTGGAATAAATATTGAAAGTTTACACCGAATTGGAAAACATATTGTGCACATTCTAAAAAATGAAGCAACTTTCAAAGAAGGTGGTATGGTCGAATGCCAAATAGACATAGCAAGAAGAAAACAATTAGCGCAACATCACACTGCAGCGCACATAGTAAATGCAGCAGCAAGACGTGTTCTTGGTAATCATATTAATCAAGCAGGTGCACACAAGAAAGTAAACTCTGCTCATTTAGATATAACTCACTTCCAAGCGTTAACAAAAAAGGAAGAAGAGGAAATAGAAACTGAAGCGAATAAAATAATCAAAGAAGGAATTATAGTTGAGAAATTTTTCATGCCAAGAACAGAAGCTGAACAAAAATTTGGTGTTAGAATTTATCAAGGGGGGGTGGCTCCTGGAAAAACTTTGCGGATGGTAGATATTGTTGGCGTAGATATTGAAGCGTGCGGTGGAACCCATTTGAATAATACTTTTGAAGCAGAGAAAATAATCATAATAAATTCCAGTAAGATTAGTGATGGTGTTGTAAGGATACAATATTTGGCAGGGGATGCAGCGAAACAAAAGTTAGAAGGTGGAGCTCAAATAACTAAAGATGCAGCAAAATTACTTAGTTGTTCTGTAGCAGAGTTACCAAGTTATTGTAGCGCACTTTTTGCTCTGTGGAAGAAAGGGAGAAAGGCTGTAAAAAAAGGCAAGGCATTCACTGGAGAATTAATTGTAGAAAAACCAGAAGTTTGTAATGGGTGTGATACTGAGATTTTAGAACTAGTTGCAGTAATTTTTAGAGTGCAAGCAGAGTATGTACCAAAGACAATAGAAAGATTTCAAAAAGAGATAAAAGAGTTTGTAGAGAAAGCGAGTGCAAACAAATAATCAAAAAAGGAAAAATAAATGGAAAACAAATATTGGTTTTTAGATCATACTGCAGATGTCTTATTCAGAGCAGAGGCAGAAACTCTATCTGAATTATTTAGGCAAGCAGGTATTGCAACATTTGCAACAATGACTGATCTTGAAACAGTAGACAAAAAAGAAACAAGAGAAATTAGTGTTGAAGCAAATACAATTGAATATCTTTTATTTGATTTTCTTGACGAACTTTTGATGTACAAAGATTCTGAACTTCTTTTCTTTTCAGATTTTGATCTTAAAGTTGAACAAATGGAGTCTGGCAAATGGAAGGTATCTGGAATAGCTAAGGGCGAAATAACCAAAGAAGGCAAACATGATCGTAAACTTGATGTCAAAGCAATTACTCTTCATCTTTTCGAAGTAAAAGAAGTAAAGGGTGGCTGGAGTTGTCAAGTACTGTTAGATATTTAATTTCTAAATCCTTACTGTAAATACAATCTTTGAACAGAAGAATCATGAGCTTGTTCAATTCTTTCTTGTGAAACAAGGGCGTAGGTTCCTGGGGCTTCTAAGAAATTTCTTTCGTTAGAACCAATTGCAGATCGAAGAGCAGAACATAACAGTGGCAATTTATTTGTGGCTTCAAAATATTCTCCTGTGGAAGGATTCCCTCCCATAATGACCATACCAACATCTACGGAATCATCGAAGATAGATTCTTGTGTGATTCCAATAACATAAGATTCTTTTGCATCAAACAAACATCTAACAACTGCCCCCACAGTGGCGATTTCCTCAGGGTAGAGTCTGCAAGAACCATATTCTAAATGAGTTTCAGGTGCCAATATGCCATATCTAGCTTCAAGTAATGCTCTTTTTGTGGGGGTGAGAAGTTCTGATGGTGTTTCGTGAAAAATAAGACTTCCAAGATCTTTATTTTGTGATTGTAAACAAGGAAAAATGCCAAGAAGCTTTTGTTCTGAAAATCCAAGAGGGGCAAGTAATCCATGTAATCTTTCAGAATCGAGTGAATCAAGAATAATGTGAATATCGTATAGTGGATAAGGAAATATCATTATACTAATTCCATCCCAATAATTTATAAAGAAACCGTGCCTTGAGCATAATATCAAGAGGTAGCAGGGTTTCGGCTTGGCTATACTGGAGATAAGATAGATCAATTTCTACTTTTCTCATCTTGAAAAAAACATATGGTGAATAAATAATGGCACGAATGCATAGTAGAAAGAAAGGAAAAGCAGGTTCAAGAAGGCCTCATGGCGACAAACCTGCATGGACAAGTTATAGCGCAGAAGAAATCAGTAAGCTAGCACAGAAGTATCGTAAACAAGGGAAAAGTACAAGTGAAATCGGAATGATTTTACGAGATACTTATGGTATTGCATCAGTTAGAGCAATTACTGGAAAGAAATTAGGTGAACACCTTGATACTGCTGGCATGCAAAAAGAAATTCCTGAAGATATGATGGATTTGATTAAACGTCTTGTTGCAATCCAAACACATATGGAAAGGAACAAACACGATCAGACTGCAAAGCGTGGAAGATTATTAACAGATTCCAAAATCCGGAGACTGGAGAAATATTACAAAGAAAGTGGACGTCTTGCAAAGGATTGGAAACTTGATAGAAAACGTCTTAAGATGTATCTGGAATAAATTTATTTTTTCTTTTCTTTTTTTCTTACCCTTCAAATTTCATTTGAATTTCTCTATTAACTTCTTGAACTAGCCTCACAGCATATTGAGCACTAAGTGGCCCCTTGTATCTAACTTGTGTGCCTAATTGTTTGAGAACAATTTTTTCTTTTCTATGACATCTGTAGCATTGATAGCTGTATTTTTTCAAATCACTAGTTTCTCCAGTACCCCAAAGAGAGCATTTATTGCATAGGAAGATGTAGGCTGGCATGAAATAATACTTGGTTCTTCAGATTCTTAAAATTCACCTGTGTCTGACCTGTGACTAGTGGTTAAACCCCAAAACTTTTATAAAGCAAAATAAGGCAAAGCATTATTACAGCCCCGTAGTGTAGTGGACTATCATAGCGCCCTTTGGAGGCGTTGACCGCGGTTCGAATCCGCGCGGGGCTACTTTCTCTTTTGTCCCTTTTTTAAGAGCTACTCTTCTTCTGAGTGTTTCTTTGCCTCCTGTTGTTTCTTTTTGATAACTGATCTTAGTGTTCTCAAATATTTCTGTTGAACCTTGATTTCTCTGATTAACTCCCCTTCTTCCACTTTCAATGAATCTAATTGCTTCTTCTTCCACTCTTCCTTAGCATGAGCATAACGCATACTGCCTTTGTCAACTTTGACTAAGTGTTTGAAGAATCTAGATCTTCTTTGCATACTTTTTGCGGCTTCTTCTATAAAGTTGAATTCACGAATTGGATTCAAGATAATCCTGTTATTGTGGTCGACTATGCAACGAATGGATTTTTGTCCCCTCATATTCTTAACATTCCAATCTAGCTGCTTCAGCGCTTTCTTTGGAACAGTAACAGAGTATTCTGCCTTGCTTTCATCTTTCTTACCCTCTGGATATCGTAGCTTTACAACACTTCTGTATTTCCACATATTACTGAGTATTTCTTAATAATATATAATGATTTCCCCTAGGGGAAAGATGTTTTGAAAAACCCTTTATGACTGGGTCTTACTATTTATGTTTGCATGGAAACAACAATCTGTGTAAAAGTGCCTGAAAAAATGCGGGATGAAATATTGCAACGTTGCATACGAGAGGAGCGAAACGTGTCTCAGTTGTGCAGAGTTGCTCTTAGAAAATATATTGGTGAAAAAGATGGCAGAGATAACTGAATTAACAAAATACTTACTTCGTCGTGCAATAGAAGAGAAACTAAAGGGGTTTGAAAATGAGCATTAAGGAAATGATGAAACAAGCGTGGGCTGGGAAAAGCCCATACTTGCGGAAAATAGCTACTGATGAAATTGTGATTGAGCACGATGATTGCACAAGAGAAGAAGGCTTAAAATTCACCGATGACACTGTTAAAAAATTAGGTGGAAAATATTCTTTTGAGGTCTGGGATCATAACGGAAAATGTCCACATATTCATGTAAGAAATATTATTGGTCTACGTGAACTAAGTCCTAAGAAAAGGATGGGATACAAAAAATCTTTTTTATTGAAATATGCAGGAAACCCGGATAAAGTTGATTTATCTCTTACAGGAAAACATATGATTGCAAAAGAGAATGCACCTCATTGGAAAATTCTTGCAAAGAATATGACTAATTATAAGACAAAGAGATTAATTTCAGATCACAACGAAGGTATGCCTAACAAAATTGAGGAAGATTTGATTGAATTAAGTAAGAAGAAGCTCAAGGTAACACAATCAACTGGAGACATTTTATTGGTGGCGCAGAAACATGGTGTAGAAATTAATTCACAAAACCAAGCATTGTGTATTTTTCATGATGAAAACACTCCAAGTATGACTTTTTATCAGGAGTCTAATAATGGGTGGTGTTTTGGATGTGACACCTGGTTCGATATTGAAACCCTTGAAAAGAAATTAGAGAGTCATGCACCTGTAGACATTAGTGTTCTTCAAGATAAGAATTTGCTCAATATTCTTTGTAGTGAAATTAGTAAAAAAGTAGTCGGAGATGGGGGAAGTGTTAGATTCGACTTAATTGCGCTATGTTCAGTTTTCCTTAATAACGCAAGACAAAACCCTAACATAATGAAAAGTTCGCAATCCAGTAGCGGGAAGAGCCACATAACAAAAAGTGTTTGTAAACTTTTTGAATTAACGGGGCGCATAGTAATGTGTAGTAAGATAACACCTCAGGCGTTAGCATATTATGGAGCTGACAAAAAAGAATTCACATGGGACAGTAAGTTGTTGTACATAGAAGATGCACAGCATTGCTTAATGAACAGCGAGACATTTAAGGTGTTTGTAAGTGATGGTCTATCTCGAACAATCAGTGTAAAAGATGGGAAATCACAAGAGATATCTATCAAGGGAAAACCAACAATTTTCACTACAACAGCAAATGTTGATCTGCAAGATGAAATGTCTAATCGTTTTATTGTAGTAAATGTTGATGAAACTCACGAACAGATCGGGAAAGTTTTAGAGTTTCAAGCAAAAATATGTGTTGGTGGGAGCCAACAGTATAGTGCAATAATAAGAAATGCACTTAAAGGCTTAAAGAATGTGGAAGTGTCTGTACCATATGCAAATAAGATCTGGGAACAATTTCATGTTGGCATGCAAAGAGTTAAACGTGATTTTGATCGTTTCTTAGCACTGATTCAAAGCCATGCAGCACTTTATCAACATCAAAGAGAAAGAGATAAAGAAGGAAGGGTCATTGCAACAGGAGAAGATTATGAAGTAGTTAGAAAATTATATCAACAGAAGGTATTAGATAAAGGAAATTTCTTTGGATTAAGTCATCGAGAAAAACGTGCATTAGAGCAATGTATTGTTTTAATTGCGAGAGATGGTCCTGTTCATGCAGCTCAAATTCATGCAACACATGCTTATGTTTCTTTAAATACCTGGTGTAAATGGTTGGGAAAATTATCTAATCTTGGTTTGTTGGACACCGCGTGCGTATCGGAAGATCTTTTATCTAAGCCCGTTACAAAGTACCGGGTGGGTGAACCAATTAGTATCAAACTGAAAACCTTTGAAAAGTTAAAAGTAAATGAACCAACTGAAGCAACTTCAGGGGTTGCGGAAAAAAAAGTAGGAGCATAATTGTTTTTCCCCCTCAACTGTTAAAATTGGTTAAACTGGTTAAATTTCCATGGTAAAATCAAATTTGATCCCCATCACAAGCAAGGAACGAGCAAGAGAATTGGGCCAGATTGGTGGAAAAAAAAGGTCAAAAAGAAAGCGAGAATCTGCTCGTCTTAGAGAATTAAAAAAAAGAAAGTTATCACAGAACGATTTGGACTGGATACATCACCAAATTCTTGACTCCACTGCAAGTGCTTTTGATATCTTAATGTATCTAGAAGTGATCAAAGAACATGCTTTTGGTGATAAAGGAACAATTAAAGAAAAGGTTAAAGTGTTAAGATTAATTGGCATAAGATGTGGCATGGGAGTAGAAAATAACAAAATCATTTACACATTTCTTTATTGTGTAGTGCAAGACAGGACTATTGATTCCAAGTTTCCACATTACTCTTACATATGTCTACAAAAGGTGGACTAGTTTGCTCTAAATCTTCACATAATAGTAAATCATTATCTCGCTTTGCTTGTGCCATCAAACAACTAACAATCCCTTCGTTCTCTCCCCAAAAAGGATCTTCAAGATAATGTTCGTTACATTCCCGATAGGTTTTACTTGGGTCATAAATGGTTACTATTGATAAACATTGAGCTCGGTCACAATCTTCTGAATTTCTACTCCATCCTTCAGGGTCATTTTCGCAAAGAGAATCACAACTATTGTAGTCAGAAGAATATACTGCCTCTATCATTGATAAGTCACTTAAGACAGTTCGCCCATGAGATGAAAATCCACTTCTGATTAAATCAATATCTAAATCGCCACCTAATTCTTCAATAAAACCTAAAATACAAAGATCTTGTTCCATTTGATCCACCTTTGGTGCAGGACATAAATTTTCATCAATTAGATAATCTATATAACACCCTTCAAAATCATCTGTGGGTAAACAGAAAGTGGGATCTTTATTTTTTGTTGCTTTTCTAAAATTTAGAGTGAATAAACACTCTGACTTTTCAGTCGTAATCCAACTACAAACTAATGCATCATCAAAATCCTCATCAGCTTCAATAAACTTCATTACACAAACATTTTTTGAATCTTGTTCAAGATCTTGACATTCTTCAATGTTTTCAACAGCATTTATGTCAACCCCATCCAGTTCATTTGATGTCCCATAGATCACTTCATTGGCTTCACTTTCAGTTCTGTATGCATCGATAAGTTCATTTATTTTATCTTCGCCACCATAATACAAATATTGAGAACAAGCTGATTCACACGCATCTTTTGCTGCCTGACTGTTTACTCCTCCTGTTTCAAAACAAAGATCAGTGCATTCATTTACTAAGCTGCTTGATGAGGAAGTACAGGAAAATAAGAATAAAGAAAAAATTAAAATTGCAATGACATAAAATTTCATTTTAGTTCACCCTCTTTTCTAATGAGTGCCAATAAACCCGCAACTAAGAGTAATGGTCCTGCTAAAGCATAAGCAAAACTAACACTAATGGTTCCACCAACAGCAGCGATTAACATCATCCATCCTCCTTTCTTTGAATTATGACGAACAGTTGCCGAACCAACAATTCCTAAGATGGAAAAAGCAATTGCAGATATTCCTAACCACACAACACTTGCCCCACCACCAAATGCAGCACTCATACCACCGATCATCATACCTAGTAATCCACCTAAGATACCAAATATTCCACCAATTAGTCCGACAATAAATTCTGCAGTTCTTTTTGCCATAGTATAATCAAACATTTACTTCCTTATTAATATTTTGGTCACATTGTGGTCTTATTCAATTAAATATCTATTTGGTCTTATCTTGGTCATATGGTTGATGCATACTTAATTGCTTTTGTTAAGAGAGGAAAAAATCGGATTAGGATACTCAAAGAGCTTTCTAAGAAGGATTCAATGACGCAAGCAGAATTGCATCATGCAACTGGATTGTATCGAACTCATGTGAGAAGAACAATTCTTGAGTTGGAAGAAAAAAAGTTAGTGAAATGTTTGAATCCAAAAGATCGAATTCATAAGATGTATAAATTAACATTAAAAGGGAAAAATATATCAATTCAATAATAAAGAGACATAAGGAAATGTTCGAATTAAAGAAAGATTATCAAATTAAAGATCTTCAGTTCGATAGAATAAAACCAAGACATAAATATTTGTTGAAAAAATTTGAAACATTTGAACAAGATTTGAAAGATTTTTTAGTTGAAGATGCTTTTTTTTCTCAAGAGATGTGCGTTTCTAACACACTCCTTGTATTTGACAAAGGAAATTTCACTAGAAATAAAAAAAATGGTGAAGAACTCATTCTTTTAGGATACGTTACAATTTTAACAGACAGTATTAGTCTTGATTCGAGCCTAAAAACTAGGTTTAAGCAAAAAGGGATAGGGTATAGATCATTACCTTCATTGAAGATTGGTAGAATCTGTGTAGGTGATGAATATCAAAAGAAAGGAATTGGAAAATGCCTTCTATTTGAATCAATAAGAAGAATAATTTACTTGAATCAAAATGTTGCTTGTAGATTTATCACATTAGATGCAAAAAGAAACCCCAAAAAAGACAAAGATTCATTCCATTTTTATAAAAAATATGGATTTAAGATATTAAAAAAAAGAAGCGGAAAAACTGATGCAGATATTGCCAAACAAAAATCTGGAACAACGCCCCTTTATCTTGATTTATACCATATAATAAGGACTAAAAAGAGATTGCTTGGTTTTTAGTATTTAGTAGTAGTGAAGGGAATATTTAAATATCTGGGTGATTTTGGTACAAGAGAAGTAAAAAATGGCAAAACCAATTAGAGCAACACCAAGTTTAAATCGATCAGAAACTGAACAATTTATTAAAATAATGAGTTCAGTTGAAAAAAGAAGCCCAACCAAGCTAGAGAGAAAACTGATCAAAGCAATAAATGTTTAATTCACTCTATTAATAATCTAAAAATAGTATTTATATTTTTCTAATAAACGCCTTTAGAACAGTATCAGTAACTTCTCCATTCTCAATCTTACTAGCTACTCGTTTGATGTATGCTAGGTGTTTCTGTCCATTGAGTGTTACTTCTTGTTGGGCAATGTATTCTTCCATTGGGTTGAGTGACTATTAGAAGTACTTTAACTTTGTCACATATGCAGTAAATGTTTATAAATTCCTAATATTTAATGATCATATGAAATATTCAATATTTATTAGTTTAGTTCTCTTAATCTTGCTAGTTGGTTGTACTCCAGTTGTTTGCAATGAACCTTACATTAATTATGGAGATTCTTGTTGTTTAGATGAAAATAATAATTCAATCTGTGATGATGATGAGACTTCAGATGAAGATGAAATAGTAGAAGAAAGTAATACTCGGGATGAAACAACTTCAGATGTAGAAGAAGAATCAGATACTGCAACACTTGGTGAACTAAATGCATTAATAAAAGCTGAATCTTATTTGAGCATTATGGCATTTTCACGAGAAGGATTAATTGATCAATTAGAGTTTGAAGGATTTACTAATGAAGAATCAGTATATGGGGTTGATAACACTAATGCAGATTGGTATGAACAAGCTGCATTAAAAGCCAAATCTTATTTGGATATCAATGGATTTTCACGAGAAGGATTAATTGATCAATTAGAGTTTGAAGGATTTACTAGCGAAGAAGCTGAATATGGTGTTCAAGCAGTGGGGTATTAATCAAAACAAGAGAGGCTCACCATCTAAATGAAATTATGGAATCAACAACAAAAATAATGCTTGGAAATATAAAAGGTATTCTTGTTTTAGTTGTGGCAGTCCTTATTTTAGATGCACTTTCCAATGTCTTGGGCCCAGATTTATTTGGAATCAAGTTCAGTGTTATTAATTGGATCTTGATTATCTTGGCAGTATTATTGTTTGTTTCTGATTTGAAAGATATTGACCTAATTGAAAAATTCTTCTCAAAAATAATGTAGTAAACTATATCAAAAGGGGATACTTCTCATGCCACACAGTCAGTCTCAAAGTCTCACTTAACAAATAGATTATATTATAATGTGTTTGGTGGGTGAGAATATGAGAAAACTACTTAACAATCAATTGGACTGCTTCCACCAAGTCCAAACATTCCATAACTTGGTGAAGAATTAGTTGTAACTGCGCCCAATTCTAGTAATCGATCATCAACAGTCCCATTGGCTGATACTCTTGTACCTTCATACACTGGGCTTCCAACATCTAAACCTTGCAGAGGAATTTGTCGTGCATTTTCAAAACAAGCTAATCCCATTGAAGAGTTTACTTGATACACTGCTTCTGCCATATCTAATGCAAATTCAAAAGGATCTTCTCCCATCTGAGTACCTAATAAATGAGCAAAATTTATCCCTTGAACTGCTCGGTCAATGTAAGTTTGTTCAGGTTCATCTAATAATCCTAAAAGTTCACAATATACTAAGCCACATGCAAGATTTCCTTGTAACAGTTCACTTCCAGATTCTGTATCTAACGGCACAGTTCCTTGGTCGTTTCTACAAACGGCAAAGAAAGAATTCATTCCAGAACTGTATGCTTCAGCAAGTCGTTGAGAAACATCTAAGTTGCTACGATGTGTTCGCATAGTGTCCCTTAGATCAGATAATGCCATAGTGTATGTTAAAGAGACTCTTCCTGGTGAAAAATAATCACTTGCTTCCTCTAAAGCCCTTAACGTTTCTTGGAATCGAATTAAACCTTCATCAATTTCTCCAGCAGATAATAAGTGTCCAAACAATCTTCGAAGCCCTTTTACTTTAAAACCTAAAAAGCTAACTTGCATATCTTCAGAATTATTTTGTGAACTCTCTGTAACAAGTGCACCTAGTGTTGATCTATATTCTTCTGAAATATCTCTGATACGTTCAGATTTGAAATCTAATGCAGCACATAATGGAAAGGAGTTGTTTCCATCTAAATGTCTTGCTGCATAAATGACTCCATCCAGTAAAGTGAGATTATCAGATGCTTCTTCTAATGGTTCAGAATCTGTCGAAACAGCTAATGTTAACAATAAATGAGAAACTGCATCCTCTTCTAAACAACCATCTCCATTAAGTAATTTTGTTCCTTCCTCGTAATCACCTTCTAAAGCATGATCTCTGAAAGATTCTAATGTTTCAAAGTAACCTGGAGCATTAATAACTTGGTAAAGATCTTTTAGGACCATACTTTCCCTGAAATGAAGTGAACTTTATAAAATTTACCTCAAGTTTTTACTTGAAAGTAGTAGCGAGCATTAGACGTTTTGACAACAATAACATATATAAATTCAATTTTTGACATAAAACAGCATGGTTGATGCCAGTTTTGTTGTATCAAGGACACATGGTCAAGATCTTTCTGTTACTATGGGTAACAACCTATTACCATCTTTAGAAGCGTGTGTTCTTGAGTTAGTTGCTAATTCATATGATGCTGATGCTACTCAAGTTACTGTTACTTATAAACCAGATAAGGGTTCTTTGACAATTGGAGATAATGGTTGTGGTATGGGCCCTGAAGGATTGGAATCATTCTTTCGGATGGGTGATAGTCTTAAAAAATCAAATCCAATCTCTGAAGGTGGGCGAGTTGTTATTGGAAAGTTTGGTATTGCATCACTTGCACTTCGGATGATTTCAAGAGATTATACCTTAGATTCCTGGCGTGAAGGAACGCAGTATACTGCTAGCGAAAAGTTTTCCGAAGGAGATAGAGACGATAAACCAATTTCTATTTTTAGCAAAGCAGGTTCTGAAGAAGTTCATGGTGTTAAAATTGCAATGAGAAATTTGCGCTTCCGACCAGATAGTGGGCAGTTTAGTGTTGAACGATTACGTGCAATGTTAGCTAATGAACTTCCGATTGAACCCGGCTCTTTTGATTTAACTTTAAACGGACAGTTAGTAACTCCCACTGGCTTAAGAAATGTTGTTGAATACTTTATTGAGACAAAACTTCCAGGAATTGGTGGAGTGAATGGTAGTTTATTTTACTCTAAGAAAACATTACCTCCTGGTCAACGAGGAGTGTTTACAAAAGTCAATGGTCGAGCAGTAGGTGGGCAAAATGAAGACCTTTTTGGAGCCAGTAGTGCAATGGGCATGGCAAAAAAATTATATGGTGTTGTTAATGTCGATGGATTAGAATCTAAGATTCGTTTTGACCGTTCTGGATTTTTGGATTGCCCTGAAGTTACACGTTTACATGAATATCTTCGTGAGGTCATGAAACAGGTACGGCGAGATATGGATGGGGATAGTAGAGATAGACAAGTTGAAAAAGCACAAAGAGTATTTCTTGAAACATTACCCACTGTTGGTCGAGAACTCGCAACGCTTGCAGGTGTAGAAAATCCGAGTCAAAATCCTTTTGAATTTGTATTTAGTGCGCGGAAAGCAGGAGATTTAGTATATGTTGATCGTGATGCAAAAACAGTTTATGTTAATCCTCACTCATCAGCTTTACTTATGAGTGGTATTCAACCAAAGGAAGTACGAGCAGCTCTTGCTAGAATTGGTGAGTATGCTGCGGTGAGTCTTATTGCTGATATCAATGGACAAGAAGATTATGAAGATCATGTTCTTCGTGTGTCAAGAGCGTTATATGGTGATCGTCGATCTAAAGGAAAAACATTATCATCAATCATTCCACGAGAAAAACAACACAAAAGATTTGATCCAACTCTACGGACAAATGCTAATCGATTATATCACTTACGTGAACTCCCGACACGAACTGGCTTAAGCAACGTTGAATTAAAACGACTTATTTCTTCAGGGGTTTTATCTGAAAGGAAGCTTGGTGAAGCATTGCTTGTTACTGGAAGAGCATATCAAACTAAAAATACGGGTGGTTTTCTAAATCGAGGATCAAGTTGGGGAAAAGCAAAGGTCCTTGGGCGAGATGTTACCAATGTGATTAAATTACTTGATGGAAGATTAACATTATATGCTGCTCTAAGGGAAATGGATCCCCCAGAGAAGTATGCGAAAAATGATGCAATGCAAGCTGCATTTTTTCAACAAGCAGAGTATTCTTCTGCACGATTATTAGATAGAATGGAAGCAGAATCTGCCCTTCCAGAAGGGATAGAAAATCTTGCGGGAGCTGAACAACCGTCTTGTTATGTTATTTCTCCAGGAGCTGTTGGGGGCTTCTTGAGAATCTTATTTCCTGAAAGATTCAAAGGCCAAGTAGTCATTACTGATCGAAAGGTTGCATATCTTCCTAGTAAAGAATCTTTAGCATACGCATTCCGCGTTGATCAAACTGAAGTTACTGGCTTAAGATCCAGTCTTGAAGAAGAATTATCAAAGGTCGGAGATTTTGGTGGATCTGGAATATCATTCTCTCGCCGCGAAGCCTATCTTGTTGATTTTGAAGGTCCAGTTGTCACAGGAATCGTTGTTGGAATAGAACAAACTGATCTGAAACATCTTCTGCGAAGAAGTTTCCAAAGAGAAACTGTTCCAAAGAAAACAATGGATCGTCTCACATCAGGTTTAACTAATCGGCGAAGTAGATCTTTCCCGCTAACTGAAACACGATTAGATTCTAAACCAAATTATCGTGCATTACTTACTGCGTTTTATGGATGATTAACTAAAAAGATTGATACCATTAAAATGAGAAAAATAACCGGTTTCGTTGGAAGCCCACGAAAAGAAGGGAATACTAATACTTTAGTGAGAACTGTTTTAGAAGGAGCTGAAGCAAATGGTTTTGCAACAGAAGTAGTTTATATTGAAGATTATCTCACAAGAGGTTGTAGGAGCGATGGCGGATGTAGAGATCAAAGTGGTTGCGTTCAACAAGATTTTTCTGAATTAAGAAATTACGTGGATCAATCTGATGGAATAGTCATTGCAACACCGATATACATAGGTAACATAAGTTCTGCAACACAAGGGTTCCTTGAAAGGTTTTTTATGTTTACTCATCCACGATTAGGAAAGAAATTACCAACGTTACTTGTTTACACACATAGTCAACAAAAAGATGACACTTATGGTGCCATTTTGGAACATAGGGCAGGCCACTTAGCAATGTGTGGTCTTGATGTCTTTGAAATGATGGGTGTTGGTTCTTGTTCTCCAATGTTTTTAGAAGTTGATAAGAACACTGAAGCTTTAGGAAGAGCATATTCTTTGGGACAGAGATTTCTTCAAAACCACAAATAAAATATTTTATTAAATCTTCAAATTAATAGATTATATTTCTCATCTACCGTTCTCTTAGCTTTGCAGTCTCAAAGTCTAACGTAACAAACACGTAGTAATAGATAGTGTTTGTGTCATTAATAACTCAAAATTGCCTTAATTTATCTACAAGTGCATTGTCTTTTTTCAATATTTGATATAACATCTCTCGCACATCAGTCAGTCCATCTTTATTATCATAGCTTGATAATTTCTTAAACAACTCATTGTGCAGGTCTTGTTCTTTACGTCGAAGTTCTTCTTGGTTTTTCATTTCTAATAGCGTCTGCTTCATAATGTCCAGCTCTGAACGCAGCACGCTCTGCTCTTTCATTTGCTTCTGTCCTTGATGTGCCATAATCTTTGCTGCAGTTTCCTGCTCTCTAATTCCTGCGAAGTCAATGTAACGATTAGGCATATCAGAACTCATAGCCCAGCCATAGCGATTGCACATTTGGTAATGTGTCAGATGATTAGCGTAGAATGTAGCAGAGCTGTGCCGCAGTTTGTGGCAGTACACATTTACACTAAGAGTTTTTGCTGCAACTCTCTTCAGTATCTTCTTAGCGCTATCATAATGGTGAACACTTAGTGCTGCATTAGAATTCTCTTTCTGTGGGTGCCATTCTAAGTATTCTTTAATCAAATCTGTGTACAATGGCAAACTGATGGTTCGTGGTTTGGTCTTGGATTTACTTATTCGAATTTGGTAATACTCACCAGTAAACGCAATGTCTTTTATCTTCAGATTGAAATATTCTTGTGCACGAGCACCAGAATCAAAAAGAGTTGCAATCAGAAACTTATGTGCAAGACTGCCAGTACCAGAAATCATTCGATCCACATCATCTTTCAAAATGGCTTTGATCTCTGGGATTGGACCAGAAGTGTCAATGTAACGCACCAGCGCGGGATATGTTTCATTGTTCCCAAATAGCCATTTGTAGAATTTGCGTACTACTTTCTTCATTGTCTTTTGAGTTTCTGAAGTGTATGGGTTTCCATTGTGTGTTATTAATCCCCTCTCTAAGTTTAGAATGAAGGAATCCATCTGTTCTTGTGTTACTTTGTCCAACTCGACTTTTAACCACGCCGTGTCCATCTTGACAAGCAGCCCTGCAAGGCGTGATAACCGCCCATAACCAATCTTTTTCTTCTGACCTTTGAGGATAGTTTTACCCATCTCACAGTCTTTTAGAAAGCGTAGAATCAACTCTCTGTTGAGTTGATATTTGCAGCAGCGACCTTCTTCAAGTTTTTTCAAATACCTAAAATAGTTCTTCTTGTGCTTTTCTTCTTGCATTGTTTCATTGGAAACATTCAGAACTTAAGGGTGTTTTTGCTAATACATCAACCCCTGGGGAAAAAGTCCTAGAAAAAGGGACAGAAGTTACCATGCTCCGCGCGGGGCTACTTTCTCTTTTCCAAGGAATATTTTTATACTTATGATTCTTTATACTAATAACTAACCAAATTGATCAAAAAGAGGTTATAAAAATGAAAAAGTTGTTGATGGTTATTCTAATCTTAAGTTTATTAGTAATGTCTGTGTCTGCTGAAGATGATTTACAATTAACTGATGGTGGTATTGCTCCAGACAGTTCACTTTATTTTATAGACCAATTCTTTGATCAATTTGGTGATGAACTTACAGTTAAAGAAGAAAGAGTAGCTGAAATCAAATTAATGGTTGAAAATGAAGATTATGAATCTGCAAAAATTGCACTAGAAGGGTATTATGATTATGCAGAAAAGTTAGAACAAGAAGTATCTCCAGAAAGAAAAGAAGAAGTTATTGAAAGTGCTGCTTTAATTGAGCAAGTGTTAAATGATTTAGAATCACAGATCCATGAAGACTACAAAGAAGAATTTGTAGATGATATAATAAATCAAGAAAGTGATATTGCAACTGCAGCTGAAATAGCAGATAAGATCAATGAATTATGCAGAGAATTATCAGAGTTGGATCCAGTTCAATATTATGAGATTTGTAAAACAGATGACGATTCTCCTAAGTGGTTACAAGAATTAGATGAAGATTTAACAAATGAACAAATTGCTGAAGCAAAAAATTTTGGAGAAATAATGTCTGAATGTTTTGAAACATCAGGGCAAGATTGTAGATGCGAAGAGATACCATTCGATGAATTTGCAGATGTTTGTTCTAAGGCAGCACCACTCGCTGTTGCATGTGATATTGAAGGAGATGAAGAAGCGTGTGACTTATTAAATGAAATAGAAATGCCAGAGCTACCAGAACATTTGCAAGAGGTTTTTGATGACTTAGAAGATGATATTAAAGAATCTCAGTATGACATGCATACTCCCGAAGAATGCAAAGATGCAATACTAGAAGCAGATGTCTCAACAGAGGAGGAAGGCAGAGAAATCTGTGATAAAATAATGATGGAAATATACTCTCCAGAATGTGTTGAAGCAGGGATTACGGACCAAAGTGAATGTGACGATTTCTATGACGATTTCTATGGTGAAGTTAATGAAGAAAATAATTTCTACATTGATTTTGATTGTCAAGAAATTGAAGATTCTATGGAGCGATTAGATTGTTATGATAAAGCAGCAATGCAAGTTAGTGGCTATGATGGCTACGACAATGAAAATTATGATGGCCCTTGTATGACTGAGGAGGATTGGTCAGTTAAGAAAGCTGAATGTCGAGATCTGTATGGAGATAATGCGGGAGATGAACCAATTATGGGGGATTCGGGTGATGGTTATGAATGTTCAATTGATATAATCTGTATTGACTTTGGACAATATGGTGATAGTGGTAATTGTATGACTGAAGAAGATTGGTCAGTTAAGAAAGCTGAATGTCGGGACCTGTATGGAGATAATGCGGGAGATGAACCAATCATGGGCGATTCAGGCGATGGTTATGAATGTCCAGTAGACCTAACTTGTATTGACTTTGGACAATATGAGGAAGAAGAGGAATATGAAGAAAAGGAGACAGATGATTGGACGGAAGGTTGTGATGTCATTCTTTGTCCAGAAAATACTTACTGCGAATATGGTGAGTGTGTAGAATATCCATACAGTGAATGTTCAGATGGTTGTGAACAAGAATGTGGTGATCAAAATACTGACTGTGTAAACGATCAGTGTGTTTGTTTAGGTTATGGTGAAAATGGGCCACCGTCTAGTTCAGATGATTCTGATTCAGGAAGTTCTGAAAGTGAAGAAGCATCTTCTGAAGATGATAGTTCTGAAGAATCTGAAAGTAGTGATGAGGGATCAGAAGAGGAAGAATCTGACGACAATGGGGCAGATTCTGAAAGTACAGAAACAGAAGATTCTAGTGAATCAGGTGATAGTGGTTCTGAGAGTGATGATTCTGAAAGTGAATCAAATGATGAAAGTTCAGAAGAAACAATAGAACAAGAATAATAGTTCATTTGCTCCGCGAGGGGCTACTTTTTCTTTTTACACTTTTTCTTTTTAGAAACAGGTTTCCCTTTCTTTTCTCTTAAAATAACTACAACAACAAAGAGCATAGTAAGAATCACAATAGCTAACCAAGACAATTTAGCAATTGTGCCTTCTAAAAAAGTTTGTTCAACTTCAATTGTTTCTTCAACAATTTCTTCTTCAGCTTCAACTTCTTCAATTTCACTTATTGCTTCAGTTTCCACCGAAACAGAACTTACAAGAGATTCTATAGTGTCACTTGCTTGAGCTACAGCAAAGTAACTGAATCCTTCAGCTTCTGCTGTATAATACTCAAAAGTCTCATCGCTACCTGTGTGAACCGTTACAAGCTCACTCCAAACTCCAGTGTTTTCATCGAAGTGATGCATTGCAATTTCTGTTGCACTAAGATCATTTTCTTCAAACCAATCTAGTTCCACTTGAAATTCAAAGTCAACGTTTTCAATTACGTCATTGGTTAGAGTAAGACCTGTTTGCACATAGTAATAACTCTGAACAGTAACATCCATCTCATCAACATCACTTGGAAGGTCTTCGCTTTCTTGTAGTTCGACTTTAATCCAAGGCCCATAAACGTCTTCTGTGACCTCAAAGTCAACACTAGTTATAGAAATGATTTCGTTATTAATTTCAACTTCAGCAGTTTCGCCCTCATAGATTGATGCCCAAACTTCCTGGTGTGAACTACTAGTTGTACTGGAAATTGCTCCGGAAGAACCGGTTGATCCACCACCACCTGAACTTGAAGTAGTTGTAGTTGTTGTGGTAGTTTCTGTAGTTGCAGGTGCAGTTACCTCGACCCACATTGTCGCAGAATTATTATTTCCAAGAGTATCATTAACTGTGATATTAAGATTATACACTCCTGCACTTAAAGCAGTATTGTTTTCCAAGTATCCCGAACAGTTGATTTGAAAGTTTGTAGTGTCATTAACGTTAAAGCAACTAACTCCAAATGCATCTGTAGCTTCTATTTGATAACCTAAGTCGTCAGTAGATGCAATAGTTTGATTTGCAATGGTGGTAAATGTTGGGCCAGTGCTATCTATAGTAAAAGTCACACTGGAACTATTTTCATTTCCAGAAGTGTCATTGGCCCACACTGTAACATTATGTTCTCCTTCGCCCCAAGTTATTGTTGTAATGTTTGTCTCGCAGTCTGCAAGTGTTGTATTACTTAGCATAGTGTCATTAGAATACCAACAAGAATCGATTGCAATGTTATCTGTTACAGTATAATTGATATTTAGGGTGTTAACACTAGTATTTGTGTTATTAGTCGGAGAACTAATGTCAATTAATGGATTAGTTGTATCTGCTTGTACTGTTAAACTATTACTGCAAATAGCAGTTCCATTTTCAGAGTTGTTATTTGGAATACCACAAACTGACCAGACATCATCATTTGAAGTTTCATTAAATGAAATTAAGTCTGTTCTGTTAAGATAAAGTGCTTCAATTTGTTCTGGTGTTAAAGTTCTGTTCCAAACAATAATGTCATCAATTTCTCCTCTGTAATGGTCAGTGGCACCAGCTCCGCCAACAAACGCCCCAATATAAGTATCTCCAGACACATCTAAATCAGGGTCCAGAAGTGATGTGTCTCCTTTATCGAATCCCCCATCTATGTAAATTCTTCGATCATTGGTATCCCAATCATATGTTGCAGCAAAAAAATACCATTCAGTTGTGCTTGTAAATTGGCTATTTGAGTTTAAATTATTATTTTGAAAACCAAATCTAAAATAGTTGCTAGTCGTAAAACTAAGAAAAACATTTTGATTAGTCCCTCCTCCTTCTCTTGTTGAGAAAATCGTATCAACATTGCCTCCAGCATTTGATCGTTTTACCCACCCAGTTATGGAAAAACTATTCGTGAGGGAGAGGTCTGGATGAACATCCAAATAATCGTTGTTGCCATCAAATGTATAAACTCCAGTCCCCCCGTACCCAGCAGTAGAAGAATATGTTGGGGCACCCTCAACTGAAGCGTTTCTGCCATAAATATATTCACAAACAGTTGCTGTTCCACCATTATCACATAAAGTGCCACCATCCATTGGCATCTCAAATAATTTAATAGAACTATCATTTAATTTCCAGTCATAAATCACATTTGCCCCATCTGAAAGAGTTATTGGATATGCAGTTAGGTTAACTGTTGTAAAATTAGATCCATCTGTTGAATTTAATACAATTGATCCAATGGATGGTGTCGCTGCAAGAATAAAAGTTGAACTAAGAATAATAATAACTAGGTAAATGAATAAAGTTTTTACTTGTTTTTGTGTATATTTCATTTTTTATTCTTTTCATAAAATTTAATGAGTTTGTTTAGAATATCATCAAAAGTATCTTTTCTAACAAAATCTAATTTATCAAGTTTCTTTTTTGTAGAATGGTCTATTCGAATAGTTGTAGACTTTGTAGACATAATCTGCTTTGTAGACTCAACGTATTTAAATGTTTCCACAAGACTTATATCTTCAGATACAAAAATTAGTATTATTGGTGTTCTTGGGTGATTAAAATTAAAGAGTAGTATTTGAATATGGCAGAATTAGTACTAATCGGATTAAATCATTTTGATCGTTCTGGTGCAGAAAGATTAGCTCATGCACTTGAAATCGAACGCCCAGATTATATCACCCTTGAAACAAGTGCTGCTGTGTTAGATTTTCTTCGTCCAAAAGAAGGGCGCAAGAAAAAAGAAAGAAAATCTGAATATGATTTGTTTGCAGATAAAATTCGTAAAAAGATGAGGCGGCTTCCCCTCCAAGAACGCATAGAATCTTTAACATTTCTTTCAAAAGTTCAATTCTATGAACCTCGGATAGCTTTAGAATATCACCGGCGGGTGGGAATTCCAGTTGAGCCAATAGAAGAAACTGAAATTCAAAATATAATTGTAAACAATCTTCGTATTGTTGAACAAATTTATGATGGTTCACAGTCATTTTTGTCTATGTTAGAGGGAATGGGTCAAAGGATGGAAACACAAGAAGAGATAATGGTGAATTACCGGAGACATAGTGGGATGCTTACAAGAGGGGATATAATGGAGCAAACTCAATATCTTGATATGCAAAGGTTTATGGATGGGGCAAGAGAAGTAGGTCCAGCAAGACGGCTTCGAGAATTAATGGGAGTGGATTTAGGAAAAGTAGTTCACCTCTGTGGAACAAACCATCTATTTTTAGATGAAAAAAGAAGAACTGTGGCAACTCTTATTGATGATCTTAATCCAAGAAAAATGGTTTTGCACCAATATGGCATTTAAAATTTAAAAAAGAAAAAAATAAAACAATTATTCTCCATACCGAATTTTCAATCCTGGGGCAAACTTAGCGCCTTCATTTACAGACCAATCAACTTCTAAAGATGGGCCAAAAGTAAGTCCACCAAGACTATAACCAACAAATGCTCTTTCAGCTCCACTAAATCCTTCAGGTGAAATACCTTCTGCTTTTCTCCAGGTAAAACTTTCAGCTTCAACTGTATTTGGAACATACCATCTAGAACTTTCAATATCTGCAGATCCTGCTAAACGTAATTCTAAAACTCCTGTTGGGTCTGGAAGAGATGCCCCAAATGAAGCGGATCCAGAAAGTTCGTGTTCTCCAACGTCAACTTTTCCTTTCAAACCAAGTCCTGCAAATGGTGCAACTTGGTAATCAGCGGAAGCCATAAACCTCTCTTGCAATCCAAGAGAAACTCCTTTGTAACCAACGCTTCCTTCACAAAGCATGAAAACATTATCTCCTTCTTCTGCCCAGGTGTGCATTGCACGGGCTCGACAAAATCCTCCTGTGTAAACGTCTCCTGGTGTTTTACCAAGAGCAACAACATCTACTAATAATCCGCTTGTGTTTGGAACAAGATCTACCTGTCCTCCTGCGTTTGCAACTCCAGGCATAACTGCTGGCCATGCAAGTGTTCCTAATGTAAGTAATTTGGCAATTCCATTTTTCATGTTTCTATCTCTTTTTTTGCTTATTTAGACATTAACTATTATCTAATAGTGAACATTCTCTCAATAAACAATATAAACATTGCCTAACCCGTGAGGGGGAGAAATACAAAGATTTATATTGAAAATAGCTATATTCACAACATGCCAGAAATCACCAACTTACTTGAGAATATTGGCCTCACAAAGTCTGAAATTAAAGTATACTTAGCCTTACTAGAATTGGGGTCAAGTTCCACTGGCCCAGTTGTAGAGAAATCAGGGGCTGCTTCTTCAAAAATTTATGAAGTTCTTGAAAAGTTGATGCAAAAAGGTCTTGTTTCTTTTGTAATAAAAGGTGGTGTCAAGCATTACGAAGCAGCTTCTCCAAAAAGACTTGTAGATTACCTCAAAGAAAAAGAAAAAACAATTCAAGAACAAACCAAAAGTGTTGAAGCGTTGCTTCCAGAGCTTGAAATGAAACAAGCGATGACAGAAAATAAATCAGAAACACTTGTGTTCAAAGGATTGAAGGGTGCTCAAACTGCCTTTGATAACATATTAAGTTCTTGTAAAAAAAGTGATGAATTAATTGCCATGGGTTTTTCTGATGTCGATGAAACGTTTCAAAATTTTCTGATAAGGTTTCATAAGAAACGTGTAAAACATAAAATTAATTTTCGTGCAGTGTTTGGCCCAAGTTTACAAAAGATGGTAAAAGTTCTTGATGCGATGCTAAGAACAAAAGTTAAAGTGGTCCCTCAAATGGGAAATACAGTTGCAACGTTAGTCTACAAGGACACAGTGTTGTTCTCTATGCCAAAGGACCGTTTGTGGATTCAAGTAACAAATCAAAGTCTTGCAGACACAATGAGGGAGCGTTTTGAAGGAGTATGGAATCAAAAAATTAAAGTTTTCGAAGGAAAAGAAGCACTAAAAAATTTATATTGGCAAACAATAGATTTTGGTGAGTATTGTGCACTTGGGGAAGGAAGAAAAATTGTGCAAACACTTGGCGAAAATTTTTTTATTAAATGGCAAAATGAAAAAAGAAAACGCAAAGTAGTTTCAAGAATAATCATGGGGAGTAAGCATAAAAATCTTCCTAGTGTGACAAAAGCGTATGCAAATTTTAAATTTATTCCAGGGTATGAAAATCCAGGAGTCACATTGATTTTTAATGATAAAGTAATCCACGCAAATTTCACAGATAATCCTACTGCTTTCTTGATTGAAGATGAAGATACTGCAAGAAGTCAACAAGTTCATTTTGAACAACTGTGGAATCAAGATACAACAGTTATGAAAGGGTGGGATGCACTGCTTGAAACTTTAAATGAATTTGTTGATGGCATTAAGAAAGGAGACTCATTTGATGTAATTGGAGCAGCATTTGGAGTAAAAGAGAAGAATGAGCAATACGCCAAACTATTTGCTGAATTTGATAAACGACGACAAAAAAAAGACATTCATGCACGTTGGTTGTTCCAACAAGGAACTAATGAGTTAATTGAAAAGAGTAAATTAAGGCATAAAAATGGCGAAATCAAATTTCTCCCCTACAAAAACATTTCTCCAGTGAGTATTTATCCATACAAAGAGAAAACTTTAATCATGTTACAAGGAGAAGAACCAACAACAATCACAATTGATAATAAAGAGATTTCTGGAGCATTCCAAAAGCAATTCGAACAGCTATGGAATCAAGATACAATTGTTGTGAAAGGATGGGATGCACTGCTTGAAACATTAAATGAATTTATTGATGGTATAAAACCTGGAGACACATTCGATGCCCTTGGTGCAGCATTTGGAGTGAAAGAAAAGAATGAAGAATACGCTAAACTATTTACTGAGTTTCATAAGCGTAGAAAGAAAAAAAATGTTCACGCTCGTTGGTTGTTTCAGCAAGGAACAGATACTATGATTGAAAAAAACAGACCAAATTATGATAAGGGAGAAATCAAATTTCTCCCATACAAAAACATTTCTCCAGTGAGTATTTATCCATACAAAGAAAAGACATTAATTATGCTTCAAGGAGAAGAACCAACAACTATTACCATCAATAATAAAGAAATAACTTCTGCATTTCAGAAACAGTTTGAGCAGCAGTGGAATCAAGATGTGATTGTACACAAGGGATTTGAAGAAGTAACGAAAAGATTTTGGTCGATGCTAGATGAAATGAATCCAAAAGAGGAATATCTTGTTCTTGGAGCATCACTTGGAGAATCTAAAACAAAATTAAAGAAATGGTTTTTGAAATATCATAAAGATCGAGTCAAACAAAATGTGCACGTTCGTTTATTAAGTACTGCTGAAAATGAAAAAGCAGTGTATGACAGCATGACCAAAACTGGTGACCCTGAAATGAAATCCAGTGCAGTCAGAGTTCTTCCGCCGAACATGTCTTCTCAAATGCAATTCAATTTGTATCCTAATGGAACAGTACTAATGTTATTATGGACAAAAGAGATGGTTGCCTTTGAGATTAAATCAAATATACTTTGTGAAAATCTCAAGAAAAATTTTGAACATTTATGGAATCAACGAACAATAACACTTGAAGGGGAAGCCGCAGCAGAACATTTCCTAAATGGCATATTAAAAGAAAAAGAAGTATGGTTCATTGGTGGCAATGATGGCATTACAAAATATTTTCCCCAGTTGTGGAAGAACTTCAATAAAGAAAGAATAAAGAAAAAAATAATGTGGCATGATTTAATAGACACAAAATTAATAGCGAATCTCTTCGAAGGGCAAGACAGATCAAAAGTAAAATATTATGAGTATAAGACTCTACCTCCAGAACTTTCCAGTCCACATGTTATTTGTTTGTATGGGAATAAGGTGGCAAATATTATCTGGGCAGAAAACACAGTAATCACAATAAATGAAGATAAACAAATCTTTGACAGTTATCGCAAATATTTTGATTATTTGTGGAAAGGGGCACAGTAAAGTTAAGTTTTTAATACGTCTGCCTAACTGAAGTTCGAAATAATCTTCGTAGTGTTTCATTATTAGAGAATTTCTTTTCTTTAAGTCGAAGTTTTCTTCCTCTTCTTTGCAATGTTAAATAATTTGATTCATTTGATATTGTCCACAATCCAGATTCTCTTAGAACTTGAAATGTGTTTGTTGCAACCATTCCAATTTGCTGAGGGGTCATTTCTGCAGCTGCCCAATAAAAGTTGTTCATCATAAAGACTCTATCAAAACCAGTGTGTTCTCCAATTAATCTTTTGAGTTCATCATCAAGAAAGTAACCATCTCCATTAAAGATCCGAACTCTGTCGCCATATCTTGAAAGATGTTTTTTTGCGAGTTTAGCATAGTCCTCAGAGATTTCTATTGCAGTAACTTGGGCTTGGGGATAGATTGTCAATAAATCTATGGTTGTGTATCCAAAAGCAGGTCCAACTTCAAGAATATCTAG
Source organism: uncultured Methanosarcinales archaeon (assembly GCA_964439765.1). Classification (GTDB taxonomy): domain Archaea; phylum Nanobdellota; class Nanobdellia; order Woesearchaeales; family GW2011-AR9. The sequence continues at coordinate 14,406 of CAYTOG010000001.1, read as the reverse complement.
CTTTTGGTTGGAAGGTCTCAGTTGTAATGTTTCTGCTGCTCTATGTTTTCCAGTGACTGTTGCTAAGTGATATGGTAATTGGGTTGCTGTTTGGGATGATGATTCTAACATAAGTTTATAATTTGACGATCTAATAAAAATACTTTGTCACTTTCTAAGAAAAATATTCGCTCTACTGTAATTAAGGATAAAGACCTAGTAGAATCGTTTAAAGCAAATTTCTTTAATGTGTGGAAGAAAGCTAAATAATAAAATGATAAGAAAAAAGTGTGGACGGCAGGGTTCGAACCTGCGTAAGCACTAAGCTACTGGGTCCTAAGCAAAGCCAGATAGTACCTTTTTGTTACTATCTTCCAGCCCGTTTGACCACTCCGGCACGTCCACATGACGGTGTGATTTCAATAGTTTAGCTTTATTTCTGACTGGAACCGTATTTAAAAAGGTATCTACAGATTCTTTATGAATATGTAGTCCAAAATATCTTTGATTATATTTTCTATGAACCCAAGAATCTTTCGAAGAGTGTATCCCTAAATTGTACAACGAGTTATGTGTTTGAATAATTAATATTTCACTTTTAGAAGTAAATCCAATTGTTTTCCCACGTATTCCTCCATCTGTATCAAAAAGACCAGCAAGAAAGTGGGAAATAAGTATAGAGTCATTGAGAATAGGAGTGGGTATAAACACAATTCCACTTTTCTTTCCAGAAGGTATTAAAAGATCTTTAGTTAAAAAATAGTAAAAACTTTTATTTCTAAATTGAAAATAATAGTGCTCGCACTTTTTTGTTGGTCTTACTCTAGTAATGATCTTACTTTTAGTTGTCACCACTTTCCTTATAAGGGCAACGATCTCTTGTAAATATCTCTTATCTACAAGTTCAATTGTAATTCTATAATCTGGAGACAAATCAATTTTTGATTTGGTTGAATTTGAAATATGGCCATCACCAATAATAACTCCTGCTAAATAGGAAGTAATCTCATTTAATTCAACATTCTTAATTTTTCTAATGCCCATAATCTTTATGATGTTACATTGAATAAATACTTTTGCAGTAGTTGACCAGTGGCTTCACAAAACAAAATACAAAATAACTGGGATAATCAAACTTCCCATTAGATGATTCTTCCCAACAGCAAAGAAACTTGCAAGCAAACCAACACACGTTGCAGCAAATAAAATCAGAAGACCAACGAAGCCATCAAAAATAAAAGTTAAACAACAAATCAATAATATGATCCCAAAAATCACATCTGTATAATTAACATGAGACATCACACGAGAAAAACCTTTTGAAAGATACACTGTTAAAATTGATGCAACACTGCCAACAAACAATGCAACTCCCAGAAACAATACCATCATTCGAAAATCAACTAAACCAACAAGTTCCTTTACAGCCACAATTGCCCCATTACGAGCTTTCTCTAAAACATAAATTGTCCCAATACTGATAAGCATGTTAGCTGTGTTAATACCTCCAACAAGAGTCAAGAAAATTTCCGCTTCTCCTTCTTTAATAACTTCATTTGCAACAATCGCAGCTTGTGAATTTCCAAAACCAGGTAAGAAGGCAGCAATGAAACCAACACCGGTTGCAGCACCAATGGCGCGCAGAGCAGAATGAAAAGGCAATTTAAGTTTTATTCCAAAATCTTGCGCAGGAACAACAGCGCGTTGCATTAAACTAACAAGCATAATAGAAAAACCAAAGAGTCCAGAAAGAAGTGGAAACAACGGCTGCGATAGTGAATCCATCGAAAGAACAACAATTCCAAGAGCACCTGCAAGTAAAAAACAAACAAGTGTAATCAAACGTTTCCCTCGTTCTCGCAAGATCATAATTGCCATGATCAAAATCAGTATCCATCCAATGAGTGAGTCAATTATTGGATAAATGAATGCCATCCCCAATAAAAAAAATGGAAACACCAAAAGAGAACAAATTAAACAACCATAACTTCCAATAATGGTGCACACAATCGCATTGTGTCCTTCTCCACGATGTAATAGTTTGTGTCCAGGTAGAACAGAAAGAGCCATAGCTTCATCAGGAGCTCCGAGATAAATTGATGGTAGAGAATCTAAAAAAGAATGAGTGATTGCAAGAGAGATAATATATGCTGAAAGCATCAAAGCAGATGTATACACCAATAGAAAAGGAGACAAGGATAAAACCAAAACAGAAATTAAATTGACATGAATCCCTGGGAAAAGGCCAGTGAATGTCCCGGCGGACACACCAAGCAGAATTGCAATCAAAATTTCAACAAACATTTATAGTAGGTGAATTTTGCAATTCTTATATTTTACGTCTTCTTCTCCGCAAATTTTGCAGTTTGGTTGTCAGTTTTTTCAAACTTTTTGGACACTTTTTCTGCAATTTGTTGCGTGTTATTTTTTGTCTTTTTTTTTAAATGCCTCCAATTTTTGTGATGGTGTGAAAGGTATAATTTCCCTGTGATAGTTTTGGGTCGATAGGTGTCGTTTCATTTATTACTTCTCCTTTGTTTCCCTGTTTTTCTTGATTTCTTGTTTGTATTCCCGGACTTTGATACCCGTTTCTTTTTGCTTGTTGGTGTCTTTGCCCTCTCAAGCATCTTTCTTTGTTCAGCAATTCTTTTCTTTTGAGCAGGTGTCAAATTAACTTTCTTTGCTTGAATCAGACCTGTTGGAACATGTCTTACTTCTATGTGGTCTTTACCAACTTCAAGATAATTACTGTCATGTTCATCCTTTTTGCCTCGTGTATCTCTGTATTTTGCATACATTCCCCACCTGATTTTTTCAGATTTAATGAACTGTTCCCATTGCTTCTTGTTCTGAGGAAACTTCTTCAAGTCTTCTTTCAATGATTTCTTATGGTCTTGAACCATCTTTATCTTTGAAGCATAGTCTTTCTCCATTGCATCAAGTTGAGCAAGATGTTCTTTCTTTGCATCAATTACCCTTTGAGTTCTCTCTTTGATTTTATCTTCACTTGCCATCCAAACAGCATCATTAAACTCTTGTTTATCATCATCTACAATCTTTCGAATAGGATTGTTTTTTGGAACAGCATAACCAAACATGAGAAAGTCAGACAAATCAGAAGGTTTCACTTCTCTATGGCTTATCACAATCTCACCAAACTCAGGCAATACTCGAACAAACACAGGTATTTGCTCTTTTGCAAGATGAGGATTTAACCAACGTAGACCTACAAGCATGTATTTTGGAATGTTCACATTACATGTAGCACCTTGATTCTTGGTAACTACCTTTATTTCCTTTTGTTCAACAAACTGATAGGTCATACTATAGTATAACATACTATGTCTATTTAAATGTTTCTATAAACTACATAGTGTAATTCTTTCACACTACGGAGTGTAACTATATTCTGCTTGTTTGATACTATAATCTATCATGCAAGCAAACGAACTACGAGATGTAAAGTTGCAGACTCTTGTGACTATAACACAAGCTGCAAAGTTTCGAGAGATGGCGAAATCTCAGAATAGGACAGTCAGTAATTTGCTTCATGCTATGATAAATGATGTTTTGGTGGATAAACTATGCAAAGTAAAATCAGAAAAGGCAGTCAGAAAGAAGTAATTGTAACAAGAGTTTCTACTCAAGAAAAAATACTTCTGCAAAACAAGATGGAAGCAGATGGCTTTCATAATATGAGCCAATGGCTTCGGCATAGACTTCTCTACTCATTATCAACTGAACAGCAAATCAGAGAGATTTATTCAGCAACAAATCAGATTCATGCTCTTCTACATGAAGAGATGTTAAAGAAAAAAATACAGGAGGAAAAATAAAATGAATGGAAATGAAGAACAATTTGATAAAGTGAGCGACATCACTGAGAACAAATACATCTCTCATCCAAAGGTTGGAGAGAGTATTGAAATAATTGTAAAAGGAGTGAAGAAAAATACTGACACAGTTGTTGTAGGTAAAGATGGAAAGAAGTTTGATAAAAAACTTTCAAGTGTAGATTTCGGGATTGACATCTATGATGTTGAAAACAAAGTTTATTCTGTCAGAGCTTGGACTGTATGGGGAAAAATACGACAAATCTTTCAGAAACTCAATACAGAGATGGGGACAGGAGTCAAACTCAAGATTTCTCACATAGCTGATGGGATGAAAGAAAGAGACAAAGAAAGCTATGAAGTCCATGCATTTGTTGATAACGAGTGGAAGAAATTAAACTCAGATAACGAATGGGTATAACCCATTTCTTCTTTTTTATAGGTGATGCTCTATGGACAAAATAGTTTGGGATGATTCTGGAACAATCAAAGCCCTCAAAGGAACAATCATTGAAGATAAAGGGGGCTTTGTTAAAATTAAAATGCCAGATGGAACTATCTTTCACATCAACAAAGACCAAATTAAATCAATTCGTGAGGATTCTGAAGATGTTTTGTGAAACCTTGCCTAAACACAAAGTTGCCTATCTTCAAGACCTATGTAATAGATGGGGTGATTTCAGAGTAACCTGCACATACAAACGAAAAGATGGCTCAAAAGGGTTTTGTTCTTGGAGATGTGTTCTTGACTGTTGGCATAGTGATGAAGGTCTTCGATTTCTTGAAAGAGTTGACAATAGAGAAATCTTGCCTTGTGAAATTGTTCTTGATGTAGATGAAAGAATCAGTGAAGACTATCTGCATTGGATTTGTGACAACATAGAAGACTATGCTTTTCAGTATAAAGCTTACTTTACTGGTTCAAGAGGTTTTCACATCCACATCTATGTCAAAGAACTTGCTTTTCATTCAAGGTATGAAAGAGAAGCTATCAGAGCATTCTTGATTCAGAAGTTTGGTTGTGATGGAATGAAGAAATCTGATAAATGCATGATTGCTATGGAAGAGAGTCCTCATTGGAAGACTGGAATAAAGAAAACTATGGTGAGGGCTTCAGCATGAGTAAAGGACTTGATAAAGTAAAAAAGGAGATGAAAGAGCCAAAACCTTCTCCAAAACCTTACACTGAATTTCACAAGGATAAAGCTGAAAAGATTGCAAAGAATAGCAATCCTTTACTGTTCTTGGTTGAAACAGTTGCAAAGATTCACAGTAGGGAGAAAGACTCAATCTTGTTACTTCTATTATCTGGTTTAAGTTCAGGTTTATACAAAAGACAATTTACTATACACACTATGGCTGTTGGAAGCAGTGGGAAAGGAAAAACTGCTGTTATGGACAGCACTTCCAAATCATTCAATAAAGTCCAGAGAATAACATCTTCAAGTGCAAAAAGCCAGTTCTACAAATCAGAGAAGGGAGCAATGATTGACAAAGGCATCTTAATCTTTGATGAAGCAGAAAACAGTAAAGATGCTCAAGCACTTGAAAGAGTTTACACAGATATGAGTGGAGATAGTCCAAGCCATGAAACAGTGGATAAAGAAGGGAAGTTCAAAAGAATAGAAATCAAGGAAATCAACAGTGTATGGAGAAACAGTGTCAATACTCCTGAAGATGATGAAGGACAGCTCTGCAATCGATACATAATGTTTAATGTTGATGAGTCAAAGACTCAAGACCATATAGTGTATGAACATCAAATAGATAAACTTGCTTTTGGTGGAGATGAAATCAAAGAACTTGAAGATTTCAAAGTAGCACAAGCACTCACTGATTTAATCAAAGAATCTCCAATCAAAGTCTTTATTCCATTTGCTCACTTGATTCAGCCATCAAGAAAGAGCAATAGACGAAGCTTTCCAAAGTTCTTGTCGTTTATCAGATGTGTAACTTATGCTTTCAGATTTCAAAGAGAGAAAGTCAAAGATTACTATGTTTCTACATTTGATGATTATGAAGTTGCCAAGTTGGTTTGGGATAAAGTCAATAGAATGGAACACTTGCATGTGAGAGAATCCAATCAAAAGATACTCGCAGTTTTAACAAGTCAGGAATGGATGAGTGTTGATTCTATAGTTGAGAATCCAGACATTCAGATGAGTAGAGCTACAGTTGCAAGAGCCTTGCATGAAATGAAAGGTAAAGGTTATGTTGATAGCAGGAAGGTTGAAGGTTATAGTAACAAGTATGAATGGCAAGCTTTTCATAACTTGTCACAACTTCTCATTAACTTCTCAAAACAAGATTTCACTATAGAAGAGCTTAAACAGTCGATAAACAAGTTATTAACACACATAGATAGTTCAACTTCTCAAAATTTCATAAAAACACTGACTCTTGAAGATTTATACAGAAAGATTACTGCTCAAGCAGTAACTTGTGAGAAGTTGAGAAGTTTAATTCACAAAGACAACGAAAAGGCATCAAACCTTGAAAAACAAGGGAAAGAAGTCTTAAAGCAAGATGAGAAGTTAATGCAAGGTTCACAAGAACTTGAAGTAATAGAAGAGTATGTTCTTGATAATGACTTGCAAGAAGTTATCAATTTCATGCAGAATCGTATCAGCATCAATGTTGAGAAACTCAAAGATGAGTTTGGAGATGAAAGAGTTGACAAACTCATAGACATGGACTATCTCTTTCTTGATGCAAATCAAGAGGTCACTTGCAGAAAAAACTGACTTGTTATTTGTAACAATAAATCTATAACAAAGTGTAACAAAATGGCGAGATGGAATAAACAGGACATAGAATTGATTAAAGAACTCATAGACAGTGGTAAGTCCATCTCTTTTATTGCTGCACACTTTGATACATCTCCACAGAACATCAGGATGGTGATGTCAAGGAATAACTTGGCTGTAAAGAAATCCTCTGCAGGAAAACCTACATCATACTCAAAGAGGTCAAATGATAATCTTGCTATTCGTTTGATGCAACTTCAAGGTCTTGAAAGGATTTCTGATTCCAATAAAGATTTCTTTTTCTCAGATGAGCAACTTCATAGCTGGATTGGTAATCCAAAGAAGTTTGCATTGGATTTACTGAAGGTTGATGTTCAAGATTATCAAGAAGAAATGCTTGAGCATTTCAGAACAAAGAAAAGAGTTTGTATCTGTGCTGGAAGAGGAACGGGTAAATCATTTACTGTTGCTATCTTTCTGATTTACAATAGCATTGTCAATCCAAACCAAAGACAATTGATTATCTCACCAACGGAAAGACAATCAAAGTTACTATTTAACAAGATTCATGAGTTCATAGCACAGAATGATGACCTGTTTAACTCCGTAAACTTCAAGAGTTCAAATCAAGAAGTGTTAAAGTTCTCAAATGGAAGTGAGATAATACCTCTTCCATCAACCACATTTATCAGAGGATTTCAGAATGTTGACTTTGTTGTATGTGATGAAGCAGCATTCTTTGTTAATCCAGAGCAAGTCTTTGCTTCAATAGAACCAATGCTCAGCATAAAGAATGAACGAACAGGAACATACGGAAGTATGATTCTCATTAGCAGTCCAAATGGAGTGAACAACAAGTTCTATGAAAGCTTTAACTCATCACTCTTTACTACAATGCAGATTCCTTCCTCAAGAAACAAGTTCATTGATAGCAACTGGCTTGAAGAACAGAAAGCATTGATGCCAATCCATGTTTATGAACAAGAGATTCTTGCTCAGTTCAAGCAAAGTCTTGATAACTTCTTTTCAGTTGAATTACTTCAGAAAGTAAGTAAAGAGTATTCACTTCATGACTTTCCAGATAACTCAAAGAGATACTTTATGGGAATAGATTGGGGAAGAATACATGACTCATCAGTATTTGTCATAGTATCTGAAGAGGATGAGTTTATCAAAGTAGAAAACATTATTGAGTTACACAATAAACCATTCTCAGAACAAATAGCATACATCATCAAACTGCATCAAAGATACAGATTCAGAACCATCATTGCTGAATGGGCTGGATTATCTATTCCTGCATGTGAGAAACTCAAAGAGAACGATTTGCCTGTTGAATACTTCAAACCAACAATAGACAATAAAGAAGAAGCCTACAATAACCTGAAGAAAAGAATGGAGAATGAGCAAATAATCATTCCAAAGAACCATCAAAAACTTCAGTTCGAACTACGAATGTTTCAGTATCAAATAACTGCTTCAGGAAAGACTAAACTCTTTCATTTGAGCCAATCATCTGATGATTTCTGTGATGCTTTAAACTATGCGGTATGGGCTGCAAAGAGAAGTAGTAGATGGGATTCAGGTGGTGGAAGCCTGATTTGAATAAACTTATTATAATAGGTTATACTTCCTTTATTCTATGAAAGCGAAAGAGATAGCGATTCTTGTAGTATTTGTTCTATTTGTAGTTCCAACTCTTTTTGGTATAATGAAACTGACTTGGAAAAGCAGTCAAGACCCGGGAAACATTACTCATGTTGAAGAAGGTGTTGAACTCATGGCAGAATCAGCTATTCCTTGGTGGCTTGGAATCCTTGAATGGCTTGCAGGACTTCCGGGAATCATTGGAGCAGTTCTGATTATAGGTTTAATCTACTTTCTCAAATGGATTGGAGAGATAAAGTAGTGTTAAAAAATACCTTCTATTGCATTTAATTGTTTTATTTATAAAGAAAGAAGTTTTAAAAAAATTAAAAATTATTTAACAAGCTGTCTTACAAGACCTACGTCTTTTTTGACTTCTTCAGGTTGAAGAATTCTTTTGCTTGTATCTACTTCAGCTCTATAAAACTGAATTGGTGCAACTTGTGCAACTGGATTTCCGCCTTCCCAAACATTTTGAGGTTCTCCCATCCTATAAGCGTTTGCACCTTCAGGAGCTAAAGCTTGGACTTCATCAATTCCGTATTTGAAGAATCCATGATAACCGCCAACAGTTGTTTGGAATTGCATTTCTCCATTAACTGGTTTAAGTGAAACAACATGGTGTTTTGGAAGTCCTGAATCTAATCTTGCACCTTCCTTTTCATACATTACGAAAGTTTCATCTCCAACTTGCATTAAAGTATACATTGACTGACCATTTCCTTCATTTGGAACTGCAATTTTTTCCCAGTTTTCACCAAGGTTTGAAAGTATTGGTTCAAGACCATCTCCTACTTTTCCCAGTTTTCCATTTCCAAGAACTGCAATAAACCTGCCTGCACTTGCAAGGTCTGCAACATCAACTTCGCTTGATACACTGCTTGGCTCTCCACCACATCTTCCAACATTACATAATTGTCCAATGTGAAGTAAACCTCCTGTGTATAAATCTCCATCTCTCATGTATGGATACCTATGGTCATTTGTTAAAACATAATCGTTTCCAGATTCCTTTTGAGTAATCTCTTTATGCTTTTTTAAGAATGCTTCCATGCTTCCACCAAGTCTTGCTCTAAGCAATGGCTCTTCCATAGCTTGATCAAAGCTTAATACTGAAGAAGGGTATTGTCTCATACCAACAACTTGTGCATGGTCAAGAACAGTAGCATCTCCAAATTTTCCATCTTCTATTGCCCTAAATTGCTCAGGTGTTAATTGAATGTAACTATTTTCTCTCAAATCTCTTGTAGAATGAGCTATAATTCCTTCATCATTTAAGACTCCATCAATGCCATGTGCTACAACAACAATAGGATTTCCTGCTTTTGATTTTCCATAAAATTCTCCAGAAGATGTAATGAGATACTTTGTCCATACTGGACTCCATGCATCAGCTACAGCTTTTGCTTCAATAACTTCAGGCATTGTAGCCACTCTACCTTCTTCTCCTGCAAAATCTCTTGCAAGTCTATAAGCATCAAGAATTTCTGAATGAAAGAACATCTGTCCTTCTGAAACGTTTTGTTTTTTTGCCATTTTTGGTTAACCTCATGTAATTATAATCGATTATACTATGTATTTATAAGTGAGAAACACAGCACCTTTATAAACCTTTCGGTTGTTTCTTAACTTTCAAGTGGTAACTATTAAATTACGAATAGTTCCATAGCTGACATTCAGCAGATTTCCTATCTCTCGAAGGCTCTTTCCCTCTTTTCTGAGCCTCAAAACCTCTGATTTGTTGATTTTGAGCGATTTTCTGCCTTGTTTGAGCTTGGATTTGGCTTTTCCTGCCTTTACACGTTCTCTGATGATTTCCCTTTCAAACTCAGCAAATGCCCCCATTATCTGAAATAAGAGCTTTCCAGAAGGCGTTGTAGTGTCTATGTTTTGATTGTAGGAAATGAAGCCAATACCTTTGTGTTGAAGCTCTTGCATGATGTGAAGCAAATGCTGAAGGCTTCTTCCAATTCTGTCAAGCTTCCATACAAGGATTGCATCAAACTTCTTCTTTCTCATGTCAGATAATAACTCATTGAATTGAGGTCTTGATTGCTTTGCTCCACTCACTCCTACATCAACATACTCCTCATAGATTAAATACTGCATTCTATTGCAATAATTTCTGAGTTCTTCTATTTGCATGTCAACATTCTGTTCAGTAGTTGACACCCTTGCATAAATGGCTACTTGCATTTTATCATAGTTTATCTCAAATGAAGCCTGAAACTTCTTTGATGTCATTTAACATTCTTTGACATTCATCTCTTGTAATGTTACCTTTACCCATCTCTTGAATGATTCTTTGTTGTTCAGCGAGAAGCATGTCTTTTGTTCTATCAGTTGGTTTTTCTTTTACAACTTCCTTTTCAACTACTTCTTGCTTTTGTGCTGGAACTTTGAGTTGTCCATTTTTGTATTCATACTCATTGCTCGACCATGTTTGACCTATTGCTTTCTTTGCTCTTGTTGGAGTAAGTTTTGCATACACCATTGTTGTATCAATTTGTTTGTGACCTAAGAAAGCTTGAGTTAAAGCAACATCATTATGGTCATTCTGAACTTTACTTCCTGCTGTATGTCTGAAACAATGAAAGTAGTATTTGTGCCTATCAACTTTCTTTGTAATCTTATTTCCATTGACTTTCTGAGTAACTTCAATTGTATAATCAACTTGAAGTAATCCTGCTTGTTTGAGATAACCTCTGAATCTTTCATGTAATGATTTTTTTCTCAAAGGTTTGTCAGGAGTTTTATCAGAAGGAATTACCCATTTACTTGTTTCGCCAATGTAATCAATCCAAGCCTTGACTGGATTTTGAACACATGCTGGAAAGGGAACAATTCTATCAGTTCCATAATTATCAATCCCCCTATTTGGATTTTTACTATCAACAACTCTGAGTTCTCCTCTCTTGAAATCAATGTCTTCAACTTGTAGATTGCATACTTCATTTATTCTGAGTCCTGCAACCAGAGCAAGATAACAAGCAACAGCATCTTTTGGTCTGTCAACGGCATCAAAGATTTTAATGAGTTGGTCTTTTGTGAAATACTTTGGAAGCTTCCCTCTTTTCTTTCCTTTTCTTTTCAATCGATTCTTGTCTACATAGTTATTGTCAACTGCCCATTCAAAGATTTTCTTGAAATCTTTTTCAGAGTTTGGTGCTATAACTTTCTGACTCAGAAGGACTTCATACAACTGTCTTTGACCAAGTCTCTTCTCTTTCAAAGCTTTGTTCATTGCAATGATGATTTTATTGGTCTTGTCTTTTTCTATTTCGCTCAAATTCCTCTACCTCCTTTCTCCATCTAATGAATGATTCAAGTAATTCCTCAACCATTCCAGAATAAGCATGTTCTTGGAAATGTTTCTTGAGTAAAGAATACGGAATGATAACTCCTTCATACTTTTCTGGAAGTTTCTTTGTTAATGTTGAATCTCTTGAAATGTCAAATGGCTTTCCTTCAATGATGTTCCAAGCATGTTTTATTGTATTGCCATTGATTGCAATAAATCCTTCAGCATAAGAAATGATTCCTCTTGAGAATAAAGCAAGCTTTTTTGCATTCAAGAAACATCTATCCTTTTTCACATAAGTGTTGTTTTTCTTTAACAGTTTCTTGATGTATGCAATGTTTTCATCAGAAAGATTGTTCATACTATCAAAAGCATAAAGTTCAATTTCCTGATTATAGTCTTGTTTCATTTTCAAATCCATTTCATGTTTTTAACAAAGCTTCTGATTTCTTCCATGATGTAAAGTCCAACAGCACTTTCTTTATCTCTCTTCCTTGCAGCAGCAAGTTTCATCGCCATCTTTTGACTCATCTTTCCTTCTTTGAGTTCTTCCATTAAATCAGCAGGAACTCGTGAAGCTATGAACCATCTATATGTGGTGCAAGGATTCAATTTATTTCGAATCATGTAATCAAAGATAATTCTCTCTACATGAGTCAAATCCCTATAGCCCTTGCTACCTTTTCTTCCAAGTGGAACACCTTTCTTCTTGTGACGATAATAAGTTCGTATCTTGCTCAAGAGAGGTATCAATACATCATTTGGAACAGTCTCACCATCCATAGATAATTCTGGAACAAGGGCTTTGAGGTCATTTCGAATCTCTTTAACCATGTCAAATAGATTGATTTTCCTTCCGTTCCGTCTTATTCTCCAGTTTCCGACTCTCATATAGTATGTCATAGTTTGTCTCCAATTTATACCAACACTACGAAGTGTTGTATAACAGTTTGTTAACAAACTACAGAATCAGTATCCAATCTTTGAATTTGCGTTGAAGAAGCCTGTAAAAATACCTGAAAGAATACCAAGAACAATGGCACCAAGCAATTCATAGAACATAAAGAAACAGAAAAGAACCAGTTAAAGAAGATTCCATATTTACTAGCATATGTTTTTTAAATTTATAACAAAGCTTAAGTAATAAATCATTAAAACAAAAATCATGAACATTCTTTTTGTATGCAAAGCTAATATGGGTAGAAGCCAAATGGCAGAGGGATTATGCAAGGCCCTTATTCAAGAACATCAAGTGGCAAGTGCAGGAGTAAAACCACCAAAAGATTGGTTGGGAAGATCGCTTAAAGATACAGAGTTTGTAGCAAAGTGTATGAAAGAAATTGGTATTAATGTTGATGAGCATATTTGCAAGAAGATAACGCCAAAGATAGCTGAGTCTGCTGATAAAATAGTTGTAATTGGTGAAAAAAGATATTGGCCAGAGTATCTAAAGAAAAGAAATAAACAAGGTGATGTTGTATTTTGGAATGTGGAAGATCCAGATACAAAAATCCCACAGAGGATGGAAGATTATAGGACTGCCAGAGATAAAATAGAAAAGTTAGTAAAAGAGTTGATCACAGAATTGGATAAAAAATGATTATTCACTAATAAACACACTGTCATCTGCAAACATTTCTTTATACAATAAATATGTGGCATATCCAGATAATATTTCTTCTTCACTCATTCCATTTGTATTCATAATATTTTCATGGGATTCATCAAGGATAAAATAGTGTTCTTCAGAGAGGTAGCCAATTAAATTTGATGCTGTTGCACCAACTGTATACAAAAACTCATTACTTTCAAGAGATTCAAGAACCCCAAGTTCGAAAAATAAAATATCTTTAAAGTAAACTTGGGAGTAAAATGAATCGTCGTCAGATGAACTAAAACCATTGTTATACACAAAAAGTGGAATGTGGTAAGCATCTACTGTGAGCATTTCTGCTGCACTTTTAGAACCATGGTCTGAGACAACAATTATTGTGGTATTATCAAGCAAATTATTCTCCTCGAGAAATTCGTAGATTTGAAGAATGTACATGTTGTAATATTCAACAGGGGATAAACCATATCTCGCTTTGTATGTTTGCGTATGCCCATATACAAATTCTTGTAAGAAAAATAATTGATCATTTTCTAATATTGCTTTTTGTACATCTTCAATGATCTTCAAATCTTCACATGCGCGTTGATATTGCAATTCATGTAAACAAAGATAGTCTGGGTCAGACTCTGAATAAATATCTTCATCAATTGCAATTCTTTGATCCCATGAATAATGGGAATTTCCAACCCAAGGAATATCTACAGCGGAAATTGCAAACACTTTTTCATAATCTTTTTCATCAAAGAATTCTAAAAGACCATCTTGACTTCTTACTTTTTCATCAAAGAGTTCAACCCAGTTAAGGTCTCTGTAGGATTCATAAGGGATAAAAAGAGAATATAGCATGGATTGAATTGCAGTTTTGCTATCTTGATTATTTGAGTAATAGTTGGAGTAAGTATGTGTTTGATCAGAAACTATGTCAAAGAAATTTTCATCAATAGGGATAGTTGCATTGTCCCTTTCAAAATCACTCCATGTGATTTCTTCCATCACAAACACAAGTATTCTTTGATTTTCTGGTAATTCAACATCAAAGTCAGTAATTTGGCGATTAATCAAACTAACTTTTGATTCGTTAGCATCAACTGTTTCTATAGTATCAAAATCAATAGAAATAGATTCATATGTTTCTGTTGTATAAATATGGTTTGCAAGTGGGTGGGAAAAATAAGAGGGAAAAAATGGGGGAATAACAAGTAATGCAGCAATTGAGAGGGCTAAAAGAACAAGTCGAACAGTTTTGGAAGAGTAGATTTTCTTTAAGTTTCTCCACAAAGAAAA